>JAVROG010000586.1:0-6038 GCA_032162865.1 Mycobacterium sp.
CTCTGATGTCAACGTGGTGAAGGGCTGCCCGGCGTACCGGCTGCGCATCGGGTGCGGTCCTTTCGTGGATTGCAATTACGCTACCGGACGTTTCGTAATTGGCAGCCCTACCGTACCCGCGGTGCCACACCGGGATCAAGAGCTGTTTGATAGGGATGGGATTCGATCACCAGCGTGTACGGAGAGCCACCCACATGGGTTTATTCAGTCAGAAGGCAGCGGATCAACGCACTGCCGACGCGTCCGGCGCGGCCGAGCAGGCTTCTCGGCAGAGGCCGCAACGCCGCGCCAGTCAGGCTTTTGGCCGCGGTGACGAACTCTTCCAGATCGAGCTTCCGCACTCTTCGCTCAGCCGGACTGATCTATTGGGTCAAATCGAGGAGGCAGGCTGGCGGCTCGAGCATGCCGGCTGGGTCGTCACCGGCGAAATTGTCGGCATTTACTTGTTCAGGCGGGACGACACCCGGGTGAAGCCAGCGGCGCCGTCCGAGCCAGAGCCGATCAGCGCTCCGTCGGAATCGAAGAAGGCTGCCGAGAACAAAAGCACGAAAGTCAGGTGTCACGTCTGCCAGCACGTGCACAGTGTGTCGGTGACTGAGACGTCCTTTGTCTGTCCGAATTGCAACGCAAAATTGCGGCGCAAAGCCCAGGATTCTGATTAACCCTGCCGCGCAACGGATTACTTGTGTGAGACGTCTTCCACCAACCCGCCATCCACGACGAACTCGGTTGCGGTCGCGTACGACGATTCGTCGCTGGCCAGGAACAGCACGAACGAGGACACATCCTGGGGCTCGCCGAGCCGGCCCAGCGGGATGTTGAGCGCGTCCTGGGGCAGCTTGGCGGTCATGTCGGTGCGGATGAAACCCGGATGAATAGAATTGACTCGAATGTTGTTGGGCGCCAACTCCAATGCCGCTGATTTGGTGAGGCCACACACGGCCCACTTGGAAGTCACATACCCGTGCACCCAGGCGGCGCCCCGCAGGCCCTCGATCGACGAGATGTTGATGATCGAGCCACCGCCCGCGGCGATCAGGGGATCGACCACGGCCTGGATGCCCAACAGGGTGCCAGTGACATTGACGTCGAGGACCCGTTGCCACTTGGTCAGGTCGAAGGTCTTCAGCGGACCGTAGTTGATGATGCCGGCATTATTGACGAGGACGTCGAGCCTGCCGAACACGTCCACGGCCGCCGCGACCGCGGCCTGCCAATCCGCCGGCTGCGTCACGTCGAGGTGCACATACCGCGTTGCACTACCCAGTTCGTCGGCCAGCGCCTGGCCTTCGTCGTCGAGGATGTCGCCGATCACGACCTTGGCGCCCTCGGCCACCAGTAGCCGCGCATGTGAGGCGCCCATCCCCCGGGCGGCGCCGCTGATCAGTGCAACTTTGGTGTCCACGCGTCCCATGGCGGGTCACGCTACCTTTTGCGAACAAGAAGGCGCCTAGTGATTGAAGCTGCGAAACGGAGGTGGGAGCGCCATGACAGCGCTTCTGACGGCCTGTAGTGGGTTTTTGCTCGCCGTGCTGTGGATGGACCTGATTTTCGACGTCCAGGTGTTCGGTAAGCGGGAGGTTGCCGCGGAACTGCCGGAGCAGGTGCTGGCGTCCATCGCGGGTTACTACCGCCGTGCGACCACCACGTCGCGACCGATGAGTCGGCTGATCGCGCTTGTCATGGTGACCCTGTTGAGCTCATTGGGTTTTGCGTCCATTCGTGGCCACGACCCCGCATGGCTGTTGCTGACTTCCGCCGCGTTGGCGGGCGTCCCGGTGGCACTGGCGTTGGCGCACACGGTCCCATGCGCGATTCGTCTGGGCGGCCGCCTCGACAGTCCGGCCGACCAGACCCGTATCGCGCGTGCCATCTGCCGCGATCACCTCATCTGCTTTGCTTGCATGCTCGCCTTCCTGGGGCTCTGGCTGACCCACGGGCTGGCGATCGGCTGGCCTTCTGAGGGGTATTAGTCCCAGCACGCAGGACCTGGCTGGCCGGGCGGGTCACATAAGTACTAAACTAGAACACGTTTCAGTTCTTTTGCGTCGGTCAAGCTTCCTAGGAGCAGGCATGCATACCGCCCTATGCGATCAACTCGGAATCGAGTTTCCGATCTTCGCTTTCACCCACTGCCGCGATGTCGTTGTCGCCGTCAGCAAAGCCGGCGGCTTCGGCGTGCTGGGCGCTGTGGGCTTCACCCCCGAGCAGCTCGAGATCGAACTGAACTGGATCGATGACAACATCGGTGACCACCCGTACGGAGTGGACATTGTGATCCCGAACAAATACGAGGGCATGGACTCGCACCTGTCCGCCGAAGAACTGGCCACCACGCTGCGCTCGATGGTGCCGCAGGAGCACCTGGATTTCGGCAAGAAAATCCTTGCCGATCACGGTGTTCCGGTCGACGAAAGCGACGGGGACAGCTTGCAGCTGCTGGGCTGGACGGAGGCGACGGCCACCCCCCAGGTAGAGGTGGCCCTGGAGCACCCGAAGGTGACGATGATCGCCAATGCGCTGGGCACTCCTCCGGCCGAGATGATCAAGCACATTCACGACGCGGGTCGCACTGTGGCCGCGCTGTGCGGCTCACCTTCCCAAGCCCGCAAGCACGCCGACGCGGGCGTCGACATCATCATCGCCCAGGGCGGTGAGGCCGGTGGCCACTGCGGCGAGGTCGGCTCCATCGTGTTGTGGCCACAGGTTGTCAAGGAGGTGGCGCCGGTTCCCGTCCTGGCCGCGGGCGGCATCGGCAGCGGCCAGCAGATCGCTGCGGCGCTGGCGCTGGGCTGCCAGGGTGCGTGGACCGGCTCACAGTGGTTGATGGTCGAGGAATCCTCCAACACCCCGGTTCAGCAGGCCGCGTATATCAAGGCGGGCAGCCGTGACACGGTCCGCAGCCGTTCGTTCACCGGGAAGCCGGCCCGGATGCTGCGTAACGACTGGACCGAGGCCTGGGAGCAGCCGGACAACCCGAAGCCGTTGGGTATGCCGCTGCAGTACATGGTTTCCGGAATGGCGGTGCGGGCCACCAACAGATACCCCAACGAGTCCGTCGAGGTGGCATTCAACCCGGTCGGGCAGGTCGTCGGTCAATTCCAGAAGGTGGAGAAGACGTCCACCGTCATCGAGCGCTGGGTGCAGGAGTACCTGGAGTCGACGACCCGCTTGGACGAATTGAACGCTGCCGCTTCCGTCTGACGGCTAGATGGTGTCGACCCGCTGCGCCCGGCGTACCGCCGCGCTGGCGATCGACACTAGAAGCCGGCCGGAGTACAGCTAGTCCAGGTCCGGATCCACGTCGAGGTCGTCGTCTCGACCGGTGAACACCTCTTTGACCCTGCCGACAGCGTGCGTGCCGATGTCGATGGAGTTATGCACGATACCGCTGGCGCCGCCGGCGATGTCGCCGCGGATGATATCGCTGACGTGTTCGACGATGTCCGAGGACTTCTCGACGGCGTTGGCAGCGATGTCCCGAACCGCGTCTACGGCATCTTTGGGATCGAAGGCCATCGTTGTCTCCTATTCGTTGGCGGAAGCTGGATAAGACTGTAGACCCGGCGAAATTCGCCGCACGAATTGCGGAGTTACGCCGACTCAGTAGTCGACCAGGGTGCGCCAGTAATCTTCCGGAATCTCCTTGCCGGACCGTAAAACTCGTGCCAGCCCCACGGCCATCGCGATTCCGAGCAGGCCGAGCCATAGTCCCGCGAGCCCGATTAGCCACCAGAGCGCGGTGGTCACCGTCGGCCAAGGTGACAGCACGGCCAGCACCGGCGCGAAGAAGAAGCCGGTGCCGATGTACCACGCGGATCCGGCCCGGTCGAACGCAAGGACAAACCGCAACCACCGTGGGATCGGGGACTCGGCGACTTTGCGGCCGGGCATCAACTCGGGTCAATCGCTCAAGTCGGGCGGGAAGAACCCTGCGCCGGTGAACCACCCTTCCTGCCAGCCCTGAGCTCCCAGGCACAGCATCGGCAGCCCGGCCGGCGATTGTGCCGCAACCTTCGGCGATGGACACGGCGAACCGATCTGCTGGACTCCCCGCAGTGGGTAGGAAATCACCCAGTACCCGGTGTCGGCGGCCGGGAATTGATTAGGCGGTGGGAAGTGGCAGGCCTCGGCTTGGCCGCTGGGGCCGCGTCCGAAGATGAAGCGCTCGTAGTTGTCGCACGGCGCACCAAGCGAGGCGTCGTAGTTCATTCCCGGCACGTCGCCTTCCCAGCGCCCGTTATCGGCACTGGCCATTGGCGCCAGACCAATCGCCGCACCCGTGACCGCAGCGGCGGTGAGCAGTTCGCGAATCATGTTGGACTCCATCCATGGCACCGGCGACAGTTCATCAAGAGCATAACGATTGCTGCAGGCGCCACAAGGCCGCATCCGCGACGGAATTCTACAGTGCGGCCCGCCACCTGCTCCGACGGCGACCGCCGTCGGTAAGTGCAGTTAAGGACACCGGTTCCGGTCGCCGTCCTCGCGGCCAGTTCGAGCCGGCGGGCGTGACCGGCACGGCGAAATATTCGTTTGCCCCGCCGCCTTCCTCATCACCCCGGACTACCCCGGCCGAACAGGCCGCCGTCCGGCTTGGGGGTCTTTTCTTCCAGAGCTTCCCAACTGTGGTGTAGCAAGGGATTATTGGCACGAGACGACAACGTGAACATGGTTACGAGGAGTAGGTCTTGTCAACGACGCCAGCCGAACCGCAAGCCAAGCCGAATCTGCCGCACGGGTTCGATTTCACCGACCCCGACATCCACGCCGAGCGCCTGCCGGTGGAAGAGCTATCCGAGCTGCGACGAACGGCGCCCATTTGGTGGAACGAGCAGCCCATCGGCACGGGTGGGTTCGACGACGGCGGATTCTGGGTGGTGTCCAGGCATAAGGACGTCAAAGAGATCTCCCGGCGCAGCGATGTCTTTTCCAGCCTGGAGAACACCGCCCTGCCCCGCTACAAGGAAGGCACGGTGCGAGAGCAGCTCGACTCCAGCAAGTTCGTGCTGCTCAACATGGACGCGCCGCAGCACACCCACTTGCGCAAGATCATCTCCCGCGGCTTCACCCCGCGGGCCGTCGAGCGGCTGCGGGAGGACCTGGCTGAACGTGCGCGGCGCATCGTTGAGGTGGCCGCGGAGAAGGGGTCCGGCGACTTCGTCGAACAGGTCTCCTGCGAACTGCCGCTGCAAGCCATCGCGGGTCTGCTGGGCGTGCCTCAAGAGGATCGGATGAAACTGTTCCATTGGTCCAACCAGATGGTGGGCGATCAGGATCCCGAGTTCGAGCGCAACGACTCGCTGGGTGCCTCGGTCGAACTGATCATGTATGCCATGCAAATGGCGGCCGACCGGGCGCAGAACCCCGGCGAAGACATCGTTACCAAACTGGTCGAGGCCGACGTCGACGGCCACAAGCTCTCCGACGACGAGTTTGGGTTCTTCGTCATCCTGCTGGCGGTGGCTGGCAACGAGACCACTCGTAACTCGATCACCCAGGGAATGATGGCCTTCACCGACTTCCCCGATCAATGGGAGCTCTACAAGCGGGAGCGACCCGTGACCACGGCCGACGAGATCGTCCGATGGGCCACCCCGGTCACGTCGTTCCAGCGCACCGCGCTCGAGGACTACGAGTTGTCCGGTGTCCAGATCAAGAAGGGCCAGCGGGTAGTGATGGTGTACCGCTCGGCGAACTTCGACGAGGAGGTGTTCGACGACCCGTTCACCTTCAATATCAAGCGTGATCCCAACCCGCACGTCGGGTTTGGTGGCACCGGCGCGCATTACTGCATCGGGGCCAACCTGGCGCGGATGACGATCGATCTGATGTTCAACGCGATCGCCGACGCGATGCCCAACCTGGAATCAGTCGGAAAACCCGAGCGACTGCGGTCGGGCTGGCTCAACGGAATCAAGCACTGGCAGGTCGATTACCACACCAACGGGGCAGGCTCCGATGAGCGATGCCCCGTAACGCATTGATACCCACAACTTTTTGGAAACTAGGGGAAGTAATTGCCTACGCATAAAGCT
>JAVROG010000587.1:0-22177 GCA_032162865.1 Mycobacterium sp.
CTTCCGGCGTTGTGGCGCAACGGTTTTGCCGACGGTGGCCTGCCTATTCCTGCAGGCGCAGCGCGGCCCTCGGACACTGCTCCACCGCGGCCCGGACGTCGATCTCGCGGTCCGGCGGTACCGGGCCGTCGGCGATCTGCACAACGTCCTCGTCACCCAACTCGAAGATGTCCGCGGCCAGAGATTCACAGAACCCGTTCGCCTCACACATGTCCGCATCGACGATCACCCGCATCGGATGCTCCTTCCTTTTAGAGCCCCACTGGTCGGGTCCCGATCACCCCGCTGGCGGCAAGGTGCTCGAGTTCCTCCTCAGTCAGCCCGCACTGAGTGCGCAGTACGTCTTCATTGTGCTCGCCGAGAGTCGGCGGGGGGCGCAAGAGCCATCGGTGTTGCCCGGCCAGCAGGGCAAACGGTGGCGTGGGATACAGTCCGGGACCCGTCCGCGGGTGGTCCAGCGACTCGAGAAAGCCACGTTCGCGCAGCTGAGCATTTTCGGTCACCAACGACGGCGACACGACGGGCGCGGCCGGAACGCCTGCGCTTGCCAACCGCTCCACCGCCGATTCGAGCGGTTGGCCGGCGAACCACTCGTGCAGACGGCGGTCGATCTCGTCGGCGCGCGCGCGTCGCCCGACTTCCGTCGACAATTCCTGATCAACCCAGGAGGGTCGGGCCATCAGGTCAACCAACGCGGCCCACTGCAGGTCGTCACACACGCTGACCGCGATCCAGTCATCGTCGGGTCCCGCACACCGGTAAATGTTTTGCAGGGCCCCGCCCTGACCGCGGTTGCCCCGGCGACTCAGCGTTTTGCCGAAGACCTCGGCTTCGATGGGCTGGATCGCGGTGGTATTCAACACCGTTTCGAGCATCGGCAGCTCGACCTGCTGGCCGGTCCCGGTGCGTTCGGCGTAGTGCAGCGCGGCCAACACCGCGAAAGCGGCATGCACACCGGCCAGCGGATCACAGGCGCCGCGCGGCGTCACCGGCGGCGACTCGGGCACACCCGTCACCCACGTCAACCCGCCGATCTGTTCCATGGTCGGGGCGAATCCGACCCGCTCCCGCCAGGGCCCGTCCAGACCGAACGCCGGCATCCGGACGACGACGAGCTTCGGGTTGATCTGCAGCAGGACGTCGGCGGTGAGCCCGAAATGATCCATCACGCGCGGCGAGAAGTTCTCGATCACCACATCGGCGCCGGCGACCAGAGTCCGAAACAGGCGGCGTCCGTCGTCGCTTCCCAAATCCAGTGTGACCGAACGCTTGTTGGTGTTCATCGCCTGGAACACCCAGCCGTACTCCCACCAGTCGTCCACATCGGTGCGCATGCCACCGGAATACCGGATGCCGTCGGGACGCTGGATCGACTCCACCTTGACGATGTCGGCGCCGAAGGCGGCCAGCAGGTGGGTGGCGGCCGGCCCGGCCCAGAACGCGGTCAAGTCGACGATGCGGACACCCTGCAGCGGCAAGCCTTCGACCGTTGGTATGAGCTCGGATTCGCTTCTCTGCCAAGGTGCCTCGTCGTTCGCCGCGCCGATGGGGGTGGTATCGCGCGGTGGCGCGGGCGCGCAGCGCGACATCAACCACGGCGGCCGCGGCTGATGAAAACCGGCCGGGTTGGCGACGAACACCGCACGTTCGGTCATGTAAGCCATGTCGCGCACGGTGGCGCCGTTACCCAGTGCCGCGATCGGCAGCCGGAAAAGTTGTCCCAACTCGACAATCTCGGCGACGGTCCGTTCGGCCATCCAGGGACCGATCAATTCGTAGATGAAGTCGCGATACTCCCAGCGACCGATCTGAAAACGCAGCTGTGGAATCTCCTCGAACTGAGGACATTCGACCATCGCCGCGAAGTCCAGCCACTGTTGTCCGGTCACCATCGTGATGCCGACATAGCCGTCTTTGGCCGGGACGATCGAAGGTACTTCCAGGGTGCGGCGTATCGGTGGCACCCGCAGCAGTTGGGAATGCAGCCATTCGCTGCTCTGCATGGCCGTGATCGCCTCGAGCATGGACAGATCCAGATGTTCGCCCGGGCCGCCCTGCACGACGCGCCGCCGCACGGCCAGCGTGCCGAACGCCGCATACACCCCGCCCATGTACTCGCCGAGGTCGCCACCGATCGAGATGGGCGGCCCGGCGGGATCCCCTCGAAAACCGGTACAGCCCGACCAGGCTTGCAGCGTGAACTCGGTAGCGGCGCGGTCCGCAAATGGTCCGGTCCAGCCGAAGTCGGAGATCGTGACCACGACCGCCTGCGGAGACTGCGTCAGCAGCTGCTGCGGATCGACTCCCAGGGCGGCGGCCTGCGAACGACCCCCGGTCACGACCACGACGTCGGCAGCGGCCAGTTCGGCGCGGTAGCGTTCGGAATCCGGGGCAAAACTCACGCTGCTTTTGCCGGCATTGAGGTAGCAGAACAACGGCGAGGCCTGGCCATCCGGCACCGGAGCATCCGTCGCGGAGTACCGCCGTAGCGGATCCCCCTGCGGCGGTTCCATTTTGCGGACCTGCGCACCGGCATCCGTCAGCAGTTTCCCGCAGTAGCTGCCAGCCAAGCGGTCACTGATCTCGACCACCCGTAGTCCGTCGAGCGGTGTCGGCCGGCGATCGGCCACGTCACTCACGCGGCTATTTATACCATTACTGCTAAAATAGCTAAGCCAGTCGAGTTCGCGGGCACCGACCGTGCGCTTGATCTTTTGCAGCCCTTTTTTAGGTAGCGAGGAATCGGATGACCGCCCTGGGAATTGGACCCGACGCTCGCCGCCGACTGTCGGCACCAAGGATCGCCGAAATCGTAGCCGATGAATTGCGCCGCCAGATCATCGACGGAGAGCTCTCCGACGGCGATCTGTTGCCGCGTCAGGAAGTCCTCGTCGACCAGTTCAAGGTCAGCTTGGTCTCACTGCGCGAAGCGCTGCGGATCCTGGAGACCGAGGGATTGGTCTCGGTGCGGCGGGGCAATCGCGGCGGCGCAGTCGTGCACGCGCCGGCCAAGACCAGCGCCGCCTACATGCTCGGCCTGGTATTGCAGAGCGAGAACGTCGCCGTCAGCGATCTGGGCGCAGCGCTGCAGGAACTCGAGCCGGCCTGTGCGGCCCTGGCCGCCCAACGGCCCGACCGCGCCGACACCTTGGTGCCCGAGCTCAAGCAAGTCAACGACGCCATGGCCGAAAACCTCGAAGATGGGCGGCAGTTCACCGAAATCGGCCGTCAATTCCACAATCTCATCGTCCGCGGCTGCGGCAACCACACCATCATCGCGGTCGTCGGCAGCCTGGAGACGTTGTGGTCCAGCCATGAGCAACAGTGGGCCGACGAGAGCGCGGCGCGCGGCACCTATCCGTCGCTGGCCAGGCGGCGCGCGGCGCTCAACACTCACATCAAGCTGACCGAGACCATCGCCGAAGGCGATGTCGACCGAGCGCGGCGCATCGCCGGTAGGCACCTCGCCGACACCCAGACCTACGTGTTGTCCGGTCGGCCCGAACAACGGATCTACGCCCTGTCCCCGCAAGCGTTGTCGCGCCCGCGGGACGTCCGGCGCTAGCTCGGCTGTCATAAAGCCGTCCTGAAGGAAAGTCTTGACAACTCCAAGGAACGCGTTGGTCACCGGCGGTAGCGGTGGCATCGGAAAAGCATGCGCCGCCAAGCTCTGTGAGCTCGGGTACAACGTGGCGGTGGCGGCCCGGCGCGAACCGCCGTTGCGCGCGGCCGCCGAAGAGATCGGCGCACGACCGATCGTGGCCGACGCGTCCGACCCGGTGGGCTTTGCCGCGGCGATAGCACCACTCGAGCGCATCGACCTCGTCGTTCACGCCGCCGGCGCATTGGGTGGAACGTACGCGCGCAAACAGACTTTCGAGCAGTGGCGCACCATCATCTCGGCCAACCTGGACTCCTGCTTCGTGGTGACCTCGGCCGTGCTGCCCCTGATGCGTGCGGGCTCGCGGCTCATCTTCATCTCCTCATCGGCCGCGCACGAACCGATGATGGCGCGGACGGCCTATTCCGCATCCAAGGCCGGTATGAACGCGTTCGCCCGCGCACTTGCGATGGAAGTCGACCGCGACGGCATCGCCGTGCACTTGGTGACACCCGGCCCGGTGGAAACCGAGATGCTGCAGGACGTTCCCTTCGAGATGTACGCGATCCAGGTGTCCGACATCGCCGCGGCGGTCGCGTGGCTGGACACCGTCGACCCATCGGTCGATCTGCCGGAGATCCGGCTGAACGCGGTGCAGCGGGGCCCGTTCGCCCGCCCCCCGGTGGTGCCCACCGAGGCTCGTCGACGCGCTACGACGCCTGGCTCGGGAAGTTCTTGATCACTGTTTCGCCAAATTCGGTAAGGGATTGCGGGACGGCGAAATCGGCGAACCACACGTAGAATCGCTCCACCCGCGCAGCGGCCAGACCCGCGAAATGCGCGATCAACTCGGCGGCGTCGCCGCAGACCAGACCCGGTCCCAGGTGACCGAATCGCCGGTTGCTCACCTCGCGCACTGCGGCCGGATCGCTACCCGCCCGCACAAACCCCACCATCTGCTGGACCGATATCCGGGCGGATCCGGCGGCGCCGGCCAGGCGGGGCAGCCGATCGAGGTGGTTTGCCTGCAGGTTCCACCAATCTGCATACGTGGCAACAAGTTTCATCATTCGTGGACCGCTGCCTCCAAGGACCAGCGGGATGGGATGGGCGGGCCTGGGATGCTGGACCGGGCCAGCCGACGCCGGTCCGTCCCAGTACTGCTTGATCAGCTCGAGATGGCGGCCGAGTTGCTCGACGCGGGCCACCGGATCCTGCTGGCCGACATCGAATCTGGCGAACTCCGCGGGCCAGGATCCCGAACCGAGACCGAGGTCGAAGCGGCCATCGGAGGCACTGGACAGGGTGACAGCCTGCTTGGCCAGTACCGCCGGATGCCGAAACGCGTCACAGAGCACGAGATGCCCGACGCGCAGCCGCTGCGTCTTGGCCGCCACCCAGGTCGCAATGCCCATTGCTTCCCAGATGTTTTCGTCCACCTGCCCGGGCGCCTCGAGATGATCGATGAAGGCGATCCCGTCGAATCCGCTGGCTTCGGCATGCTGGGCCCGGTCCACGATGTCCGCAGCCGGCAACCGCACTTGCGGCAGGAACAGATACCACTCGACCATCGACCACCTCGGCATGTTCTCGCTGTGCGCGTTTGCGCGGCGGTCGCTAGTTTACTATTTTTATTATGTTAGGGGTCTTATGGATGTTGGTCTGACTTCGGAGCAGCTGTCGCTGCGCGACACCGTGCGCGGCATCCTGCGCACCGAGTGTCCGCCCGATGCCGCCCGCCAGTCCATCGACGACCCAGAACGCTGGCGCACCCTGTGGAAGACCGTCGTCGATTTGGGGTGGACAGAACTGGCGGCGCCCGATGCCGCCGCGGAATTCGGCCCCATCGAGTTGGCGGTGGTCCTCGAGGAGTGCGGCGCCGCCATCGCACCGATCCCGCTGTTGAGCAGTGTCGGTATGGCCGCAGGTGTGCTGTGGGCGGTCGACTCGAGCAGCGACGAGGGCGTGGCCGCCGTACTGGCCGACATCGCCGCCGGCGTCGTCGCCACGCTGGCGGTCCACTCCCCCGGGCAACGGTTGCCGGGCGCACCCATGACCCTGACAGGCGGGCGCCTGCGCGGACGCGCCGTCGCGGTGCCGAACGTGGCCCGCGCCGAACTGGTCGTCTGCCTGGCCAACTCCGACGACGGGTCCGGCGGCGTTGCCGTCGCGGTCGCGCGCACCGGTGACGGCGTCACGATTCTGTCGGGCGAGTCGACCAACCCCGCACAGCCCGGCGCCGACGTCGAGATCGACGTCGAGCCGGTGACCGTCGCAACCGTCGAATCCGTCGAAGCGGCATTGGCGGCACCTTTGGTGGCGACCGCAGCCGACCTGCTCGGTGTGGCGAGCGCCGCCCTGCAACGATCCGTCGAGTACGCCAGGACACGGCGTCAGTTCGGCACCCCGATCGGCGCATTCCAGGGCATCAAGCACGCGCTGGCGGACAACTACGTGAGCGTGGAGCGCGCCCGCAGCCTCACCTATGCGGCCGCGGCCCGCCTGGGCGAACCCCGCATCGGTCCAACAACGGGCGCCGCCTGGACATCGGCCGCCCTGGCCAAGGCGGCCGCCGCGGATGCCGCGACCACCTGTGCGCGCACCAACGTTCAGGTGCACGGCGCACTGGGCCAGACCTGGGAACACGACGCGCACCTCTATGTCCGGCACGCCTGGCAGCACGCGGCGCTCCTGGGCGACAGTCGCGCGCTGTACCACGAAGTGGGCCGCCGGTTCGCGGGAGGCGGCAAGTGACGGCGATCGTCGACGAATACGGCGCGTGGTTGACCGACTTCCTGCCCGACGACTATTACGAGCGATATCGGCTGTACCGCTGGGACATTCCGCTGCGACGCGACTATCAGCGTGCGGCGTTCGAGGCCGGCTGGCTACAACCCACCTGGCCTCGCGAGCATGGCGGCCGGTCACTGGGCTTGCGTGACGCCATGGAAATCCGCATCGAGGCCGCCCTGCGGTCCGCGCCGAAGATGCCCAACATCGCCGGCCCCGGCGTCGCCGCACCCGGCATCCGCCAGTTCGGCACACCCGAACAGATCGACCGTCTGCTCGTGCCCCTGCTGCGCGGGGACGAATGGTGGGCGCTGGGCATGTCCGAACCGGAAGCCGGATCCGACTTCGCCGGTCTGCGCACCCGCGCTGAAAGGGACGGGGACGTATTCCGGGTCAACGGTCACAAGATCTGGACCACCCAGGCCCACTTGTCGCGGTGGTGCACCCTGTATGCCCGTACCGACCCGGATGCGCCCAAGCACCGCGGCATCTCCTGCCTGATCCTCGATCTGCAGTCGCCCGGCGTGCGGATCGAAACCATTCGGATGGCGTCGATTTCCGACGAGACTTTCTGCGAGGTGTTTCTCGACGACGTCGAGGTGCCGGTGGGCAACCTGCTGGGCCCCTGCAACGGCGGCTGGAACGTTGCGATGTCGTCGCTGCAGCATGAACGCCAGATGATCTGGATCATGAACTGGGTCGAGATCAAACGCGGCCTGGCTTCGATCCAGGGCACGGATGACCCAGATATCTTCACCGAACTGGGCATGCTGATCGCCGACGCCGAAGCGCTGCGGGCCACCGGTTACCGGTCCCTGGGCAATGAGCTCGCCGGGCGGCCCAGCCCGGAAGCCGACACCATGAAACTTCTCGGATCGGTTACGCTGCAACGTGTTTGGGAACTCAGTGCGGCAGCCACCGGTCCTGCTTCGACCGGCGACCCGGACCTGCTGTTCGAGCGCCAGGATGCACTGGCCGCCACCATCTATGGCGGCACCTCCGAGGTCCAGCGCAACATCATCGCCGAGCGGCTGCTCGGGCTGCCGAAGGGATGACCACGATGGATTACAACCTCGGTGACGACGCCGCCGAGCTGCGAAACCGCTTGCGACAGTTGATAGCCGAACACATTCCTGCCGACTTCCTCGGTGCCTGTACCGACGATCCGGACGACCTGGCCACCACCGAATCGTTCTGCAAGCTGTTGGCATCCGAGGGGCTGCTGGCGCTGGCCTGGCCGAAAGAACATGGCGGCGGAGGTGGTTCGGTCTGGCAGCAGACCGTGCTACGCGAGGAGATGTGGGCCAATTACGAACCCCGCGGACCCCAGTACATGGGAATCAACTGGGTCGGCCCGGCGATCATGCGATACGGGACGGCCGAACAGAAGGCCAAGCACCTTGCGGGAATCGCGTCCGGCGAGGTGATCTGGTGCCAGGGATTCTCCGAACCGGAAGCCGGCACCGACCTCGCGTCGTTGCGTACCCGTGCCGTCCCGGACGCAGACGGTTACCGCATCAACGGCCAGAAGGTATGGACGTCGTACGCGCGGATGGCATCGTGGTGCGTGCTGGCGGCCTGCACCCACCCGGACGCGCCGAAGTCCAAGCGGCTCAGTCTGTTTCTGATCCCAATGGACCGGGCGGGTTTCACCGTCCGGGGCATCCCGTCGATGTTGGGACCGCATCACCTCAATGAGGTGTTCCTCGACGACCTCCAAGCCTTCCCCGGCGACATACTGGGCGAGCCCGGGGACGGCTGGCGGGTGATGCGGGAGGCGTTGGCATTCGAGCGGGTCGGCATCGCCCGCTACGCGCGATGCGAGTCATTGCTGGACCGCATGCAGTCCGAACTCGGCGACGACTGGGAGCGGCTACCCGAAACGATTCGCGCCCGATGGGCCCGAGCGCTCGTCGACCTGCGGGTGGCCAGGCTGATGGCCTACCGGGCGGTGTCGCTGCAGGACGACCCCTCGGCGGGTGCGGCGGCCAGCGCGGCGCGCATTGCCACCACTATCTGTGATCAGCAGGTCGCCGAGCTGCTTTTCGAAGTGCTGGGCGCCACGGCGCTGGACAGCGGCAACTCCGCGGCGCTGTACGGGGCGATCGACGACCACTGGCGTTACGCGCAGGCCGCCACGGTGGCATCGGGCACCATCGAGGTGCAGCGGATGATGGTGGCCCGCGACGTGTTGGGAGAGCGCCGGTGAATACCGAACTGCCACAGGATATTACCGAATTCGCGGCCGTTGCGGTCAAGCGGTTCGCTCGGCTGGGTGGACCGCAGGCGGCGCTGCGCGCCGAGACCGACGACAGCGTTCGGGATGCCGCGCGCAACGCCCTGAGCGAGGTCGGCGCGTTCGAACTTGACGTCCGATCGGAGCCTGATGATCTGCTGGCCGCCGCCGTGCTCTGTCAGGCCGCCGGCGCGACGGCATTGCCGTATCCGCTTGTCGAGGAGCTACTGGCCATCGACGGCGCTCGACTAACACTGGTCAATCCGGATGCTCCGCGCATCGATCACGGCGACCTGCCCGGCGCCTGGATCGCCGCCGACCTCGACGCCAACCGCTACCAGCCCCAACCGGCATCCCGGACGGGAGCCAAGTTGGGTCCGTTTCTGGTGCCGGCCACTCTCTCGACCCCCGAAGGGCCGGAGAAAACCGTGTCGGCCTCCGACATTAACCTTCATCTCGTGCTGGGATCATGGCGGATACTTGGGGCCGTGCAGCAGGCGTTGCACATCGCCACCGAGCATGTGCAGGCGCGCGTGCAGTTCGGCAAGCCGCTCGCGGATTTTCAGGCCGTCAGATTTACCGTTGCCGATGCCGCGGTGGCGGTGCGCGGGCTGCACGAACTCGCCAAGTACACTCTGTGCCGACCGGAATCGGTACCGGTGCAGATCCTTTCGGCAGACGCCCTGGTGTTGCGCCTCAAGGCGGCCGAGACCGCGCGCCAGGTGCTGCGCACCGCCCACCAGCTGCTCGGCGCCCTGGGCTTCTGCGACGAGTCCGACGTGAGTGTGCTCGACCGGCATACTCAACCGCTCATCCGGTTGCCGTTAGGACCTGAGGCCCTCAGCCTGCGCCTGATTCCCGATGTCCGCGACGGATACCTGGAGACGTTGTTCAGCGGGAAAGTCGCGGCTTCGTGGTGATCGCAAGCGCGGCGCAGCCGGACGCAGCGGCCAACCCGTTCGAGGACGGAATCCCGTTCGGAACCAAACTCCAGGATCTCGCCGAACAGCGGCGCGATGACACGGCGGTGACTGTGGTCGCGCTCAACGGAAGCACACGGGCGCTCACCTTCGGTGAACTCGACGCCCGCGCCAATCAGTGGGGACGGGCGCTGGCTGCCCGCGGCGTCGGAACGGGTTCGCTTGTGGCCCTTGCCCTCCCGAATTCGGTCCACCTCGTGCTGGCCACCCTGGGCTGTTGGAAGATCGGCGCGGTTCCCATTCCCATGCACTGGGATCTGCCGGAGTGGGAACGCGACCGGGTGCGCGCGGTCATCGACCCCGCCGCCGTCGTCGACGACACCAGCCGCTGGGAGCTGGCCGCACTGGCGGCAACACAACCCGAAAGCCCTTTGCCTACCGCGATTTCCCCCACCGCGAACGGAATCTGTTCCAGCGGGTCCACCGGTGTACCCAAGGTAATCCTGAACCTGGCACCGTCACTGTGGATACCTCAGCAGGGCGATCCCTTCCTGGCGAACTGGACCCCGGTGGCCAAGCCGCAGATCATCATGGTGCCCGCACCCATGTACCACACCAACGGCTTCGCCACCTTTCTGATGCTGTTGGGCGGCGACCATCTAGTGATACTCGAAAAGTTCGGTGCGGCATTGTTTGTGGACACCATCGAGCGCTACCGGATCACCAATTTCACCGCCACCCCGACAATGCTGGCTCGCGTCGCCGCGCTGCCTGACATCCGGCAGCGGGACCTGTCGAGCGTCGTCTTCATCCTGCAGGGCGCCGCCGTGATGCCACCGTCGCTGCTGCGTACCTGGTTCGAGCTGCTCAGTCCCGAACAGATCGTCACGGCCTATGGCATGACCGAGAATCTGGGGCTCACGGCGTTGCGCGGTGACGAGTGGCTGGACCATCCGGGCAGTGTTGGCCGGGGCTTCCGGGACACCGAGATCCGCATCCTGGATGCCGACAAGAAGCCGCTCGGCCCCGGCGAAGACGGCGATGTCTATCTGCGGGCGGCGATGAGCGCGGGATACCGCTATCTGGGTGGCGCGCCGCCGCTGCCGTCGACCGAGGACGGCTTCCGCACCGCCGGCGACATCGGCCACCTGGACGAAGACGGCTTTCTGTACATCGTCGATCGCCGGGCCGACATGATCGTCAGCGGCGGCGCCAATGTCTTTCCGGCAGAAGTGGAGTCGGCACTTTCAGGCCACCCCGACATCGCCGACGTGGTGGTGATCGGACTTTCCGACGAGCGCTGGGGGCGTCGAGTGCACGCCGTCGTGCAGGCCTCACCCAACGCCAACGTACCGCTGACCGAACAGCAGGTGATCGATTACGCCAAAAGCCGGCTTGCCCCGTACAAGGCGCCGAAGACGGTCGAATTCGTGGACGCGATCCCTCGCACTGCGGCAACGAAGGTCAATCGCTCGGGCATGATCGCGGCGCGGGGCGGATAGTCCGGAACCTCGCGCGGCGTCAGGGCAGCCCGCTGCGCCCATCGAGGCCGAACACCAGGAAGTGTTGAATATAACTCAACAGCTGTTGACTACAAGTGTCAAGAGCGGATTTGTGCCAGTCGCCTCAGCCGGGCGAGGTCCGGTCTGCGCGCTTGGTATGCGCAAATCCATCCGCGATCGACGCTGCCAGTTCGAGGAACGCCTGGCGGGTTCGACTGGCCATCAGGTCCAATACGATCTCCGACCCCTGGGCCAGGTGGTCGTCGAAGGGGATGACGTGCACGGCACGTATCCGGGTCAGGAACTGCGCGGCCAGCATGTCCAGATCCACCGACGACTTGCCCGGTCGTGCGGCGCTGATGACCACCGTCGCGTTGGGCACCAAATGCGCCCGTCCATGATGTTCCAGCCAGTCCAGCGTTGCCAGCGCGCTGCGGGCGGCGTCGATAGCAGGCGAGGCAACAAGCACGATGGCATCGGCCTCGTCCAGCACACTGTCCATCGCCGAATGCACCAGTCCGGTGCCGCAATCGGTGAGGATCAGGTTGTAGAACCGCTGCAATAGCCGGATGACCACGCGGTAGTCGGCATCGGAGAACGCCTCGGAGGTTGCCGGATCACGTTCGGAGGCAAGGATTTCCAGTCGGCTCGTGCTTTGCGAGGTGTGCCTGCGGATGTCGGAGTAGCGAAAGATGTTGTCGTCCAACAGCAAATCCCGCACCGTGGATCGGCTTTGATCGGGCCCGCGCTGGGCCAAGGTGCCGAAGTCGGGGTTCGCGTCGACCGCGATGACACGATCGCCGCGGATTGCCGCGAAGGTAGACCCCAACCCGACCGTCGTCGTGGTCTTGCCCACGCCGCCCTTCATCGACAAAACCGCGATGCTGTAGTCGCCACGCACCGGCTGACTTACCCGCGCTATGAGCTTCTGGCGGGTGTTCTCCTGTTCGGACTCCTTGGGGTTGAGACCGGTGACACGGTGCACAACCTTGCGCCACCCGCTCTGTGGAAGTGGCCGCACGCGACGCACCAGACCCAGATCGGTGTGCGAGGGCATGCGCGGGTCTTGGCTGCCGTGCAGCGGCGTTGGAGTGCTCGGCGTGGCGCTAGTGAAGGGCGTCGAAACCGGCGGCGGGGCAGGTGGATTCAGCCTGGGATCCGGTCGGGCCGGCGGTGGTGCCATCGGTCGCTCGATGTGGACCGGTGGCCCGTTGGAGGGAGCGGGCGGCTGTGGCACGGCGGGTCGCGGCGGTGTCGGTGGTGGCACTTCGGCGGCGGCCGGACGCCCGGGAATGGGCGCCGGACGCACCGGCGGCTGCGTGGGTAGCTGCACGACGGCCGTGCCCTGAGACATCGGACCCGGACGCACCGGTTCCGGTTCCGGCTCGGGTTCGGGTGCCGGCTCGGGCTCGGGCTCGGGCTCGGGCGGCACCTCGTCGGCAACCGGACCGGGATCCACGGCGGGCGGCGGCAGGTCCATGACTTGCGTGCCCGCAGCCATCGGGCCTGCGCGCTGGGGCGTCTCATCGGCGATCGGAGTGACGTTTTCGACAACGGTGTCCGCGTCAGCAATGGATTGCTGCGCCTCCTGCGCAAGCTTGGCCTGGATCTGCGCCACCGGGATCGGGCTGGTGTCCGCGTCGCTGCTGCGCTTGAACCCCGATGGGGCCTTACGGGCGTCGGATTCGCTCACAATCGAGTTCTCGGGGTCAACTGGTGGGTGGACATGTTGAGCACATTCTCCAGAGCGGCACGCATGTCACCGGGTTCGATGCTCATCAACTCCGCTTCATCGAGATCCTCGACGCTGACGTCCTGGCGCTCGCTGAGCCGGTACTCCCGTTCCTCCTCGGCCGTCTCGATGACGTTGCGGATAAACCGCCCGTTGCCGACCAGATCGATATCGCGGCGCAGCTGTCCGGAATCGTCGGTCGACTCACTGGCGAAAAGATGCTTACAGGCGGCCACAAGCTCGTCGTAGGCGCCCTCGGTCAGCTCGGAATCCCTTGTCTTGGCGATCAATCGGCCGATGTCGCCCAACTCCGTCGGGTTGTAGGAGGCGAACCGGATCCGTTTGGTGAATCGAGAGGCCATGCCTTCGTTGGCGGCCAGGAAGCGGTCGATCTCGGCGTCGTATCCGGCGATGATCACCACCAGTCGGTCGCGGTCGTTCTCCATCCGGGCCAGCAACGTGTCGACCGCTTCTCGGCCGAAGGCGTCGCCACCGGCCAGCCCCGTCTGGATCAGGGCGTAGGCCTCGTCGATGAACAACACCCCATCCATCGCCGAGTCGATCAAAGCCGATGTCTTGATCGCCGTGCTGCCGAGGTGTTCGCCGACGAAATCACTGCGCTTGGCCTCGATTACCGCGGGCGTCTTCAACAGGCCCAGTCCGCAATAGACTTGCGCGACCACGCGGGCGATGGTGGTCTTGCCGGTCCCGGGCGGGCCGGTGAAGGCCAGGTGCAGGCTGCGCGCGGCCGCGCTGAGTCCCTTGCCTTCGCGCACCTTGGCCAGTTTGGCGGCCGACCTCAACTTGGCCACCTGCAGCTTGACGTCGGTCAATCCGATCTGACGGTCCAACTCCTGCTGCGCGGCACGCAGGTAGGAGTTGCCACGTTCGGTCAGACCCTCAGCGTCGAGGTCCCGGGCACTGCGCGCGGTAGCCGGATCCCATCTGTTGGTGCGGGATTCGATGTCTTCCTTGGTGCTGATGATGAGGCGATACTTCGGATCGTGCAGCGCGGCTGCGTTTGCTTCGAACCCGGGCTCTTCGCTGTAAATCCGCTCGAATATGACTCTGGCTTCGGATTCCTTGCCCATCTCGCGCAGCGTCAGGCCTTTACAGAATTCGGCCGCCCGACTCGCGGCCGGGATCGGCCCTTCGATCGACTGATCGAGCCGGCGAATGCCTTCGCCGAACAAACCCATTTGCGCGCACGCCGAGCCCACCATCAGGTTCGCTCCGGCACCGATGTACTCGTCGGTGAACGACGCCGAATTGGTTAGCGTGGCAAGAACATCCGGCCAGCGCTGGGTGGTGAAGTGCAGCACCGCCCGAACGTAGGCGCAGATCTCTGCGGACTCCGCATCGCCGTCGGCCATCGAGCGGCGCATCGTGTCGAGCTCGTCGAGGACCCGCTCGGCCTCGTCGTAGTCCTGGCCCGCAATCATGCTGGCCGCATAGGCCAGCCACACCTCGGTCAGTGTGCTCAGCGTGTAGTCCAGATACAGCCCAGTCTGAAATCGACCACAGAGCGCGTGCCGGGGCAGGCCCAGCCGACGCTGCTCGCGATTGAGGTTCTCCTTGCTGGCCCGCCAGAGGTTGTAGAGCACCTCGCTACTGGTGTCGCCGGCCGCCGCGCGCCCCAGCCAAGCGTCACTCATCTGCGGGTCGTGCTCGGTGGCGCGTTTGAATGCCAAGGCCGCGTACTGCACATCGCGGTCGGTTTCCAACCCGTCGATGGGTATCCCCAGTGACAGCACGCCGGCATCGAATACCCGTTGTGCGTCCCTGGTGCCAGGCATCTACTTGGTGTCCTTACTACTAGCGACTACAGGGAACCACTGGCGACGGCGGGGTTCGCTACCAGGCGCGGCAACCGAGGCCCGTTAGCGTCCCGCAATGCGAGCACTAACGTCCCGTTCCCCCACCTCTTAGCGGTAGAAAGTTATTGTACCGATCTGACGAGTTTCATTACCTCGCCAATATCCGGGCCAATATCTGGGTGGTTGGCGACGCGTGGAGGTGGTTTCAAGTGCCACAGGAACAACAACGACAACAACATCAACAACCGGTTCGGTCTCGCACCGGGACTATCACCGTCGCCACCACGGAGCGTGGGCTACCCACGGCACTGCGGATCGACCGCAGTGAGCTCGCTCGACCGCCTCAGGAGTTGGCGAGCGAGATTCTGGGGCTATGCCAGTTGTCGGCGATGCGCACCCAGATTGCCTACCGGCGTCAGCTAGTGAGCAAGGGGTTTACGTCGTCGGTGATACGCGAAATCGGTCTGCCGACCGAAGAGGATCTCGCCGACGCCGAGGAAGCACTCTTCGGCGCGGAAGAAGACGACGAACCCCCGGCGACCTGGATGAGGTCGGTATGACCAGCTTGGCTCAGTCGGTGATCGCGCGGGCAAGCAAGCAGCGCGATCTGTTGCAGTCGATGACAGAGCAGTCCAAGACCATCACCGCACGGGTGACCAGCCGCGACCGGGCGGTAAGCGCCGAAGTCGACGGACTTGGCCAGCTAACGGGATTGTGGCTGGGGCCGCCCGCCAGCCGCCTGGAGCCCGACG
Organism: Mycobacterium sp.; assembly: GCA_032162865.1. Classification (GTDB taxonomy): domain Bacteria; phylum Actinomycetota; class Actinomycetes; order Mycobacteriales; family Mycobacteriaceae; genus Mycobacterium. The sequence goes on from JAVROG010000587.1 coordinate 15,351, forward strand.
TGTTGGCCGCACTGATCGTTGAAACCGCGCACGCCGCGGCCAAGGTGGCCGCTGAACGATACAGCTTTCTCCTCCAGGAGTTCATGGCCCGCATGGACGAACTGCAGAAGGCCCCGCTGGTGCGATCGGACGGCACCACTGTCGAGCCGGAATAGCAGCGTTTAAGCGCTTATTCCACACATGTAAATCGGCTTATTGCACACGCGTAAATCGCGAGCGTCGAGAGGGTCAGTTTAAAATTTCCGCAGTTTATTGCTGGCGGTGACGCTTATGGTGGAAAGACCAGCGTTACTGCAGCCCAGCGGGGAATCTTGGGAAAGAAGCCAACAATGACATTCGCGATGCAACCCGAGTTCATGCAACGACTCGTCGAGGCGCAGCAGACCGCGTCCACCGCCATCACGACCGCGTTCAGCGCGGTGACTCCGGCGCAGCTGAGTTCGTTCTCCGCGGCCATGGGCCCGATCGCGGTGGCCAACATGATCCCCGCGATGTATGAGTCGACGGCGAACAACGTCATGAGCGGCATGCTGACCGCCACCAATCACGCGCTGCTCGGCGTGGCGACCCACGTTTCGGACGCGGCTCAGGCCGCAGCCGACGCTGTCACCGACGTCTAGGCAGCCCGTTATGGCTACCACCGACCCTGCCCAGGCAGCAGGGTCACCTGGCCAGTTCGATCCGATCGCGGACTTCGACCACCAGCCGGTGACCAATCAGCTGGAAAATGATCTGCAGGCTTGGCTCAATCGGCCCGTGCAGGACATCTTGAACCAGTTCCACCTCGGGCAGCTTCCCACCGGCGGACCGGAGTTCTCCGGGACACCGGGCGAGGACATCCCGGCCGAACTCACTGGGGCACAGGGCCCAGGCGGCATGGGCAGCAACTTCGCCGGTGGCCTGCTCAAGCCGGTCACCGACATGCTTGGCACGCTGGGCCCCGGCCTTTTCCAGGGCTTGAACCCGACGCAGATGTTCGGTGGCGTCACGCAGGCCTTCCAACAGGCCGCCAGCGGGTTGCAACAGTCGCTCGGCCAAATGATGGGTGGCATGGGCGGCCAGGGATGGTCCGGTGCCGGGGCCGGGGCCGCGGCCGCAAAGACCGGAGAGACGGTGGCCAACGGCGCGGCCGTCAGCGCGCAGGGAGCCGCGTTGGGCGGCCAATACTCCGCCGCGGCCGCCAACGTCGCGCAAGGCCAATCCCGGCTCATCGAGATCCTCACGCAATGCCAGAACGAGCTCGAGGCGCTGTCGGCCGGCCTGCCGTGGACCGCTCCCAACATGGTGGAGTCAGCCTCGCGGGCCAGCGCGCTGGCGACGGAGTGCATCACCGAATTGGAGAGCACGCTGACCAGCCAGGCGGCGGCCACCACCGCCACGGGCGCACCGGTCGCGATCGCCCAAGGGCCGGAGGCGGCCATGAGCATGCTTGGCCCGATGATGTCGGTGGGGATGAGCATGATCGGTCCCGCGATGCAGATGGGCATGATGCCGTTGACCATGGGCGTCCAGGCCGGTACTCAAGCGCTACAGGCGGGCATGCAAGCGGGCACCAGTCTGATGTCGGGACTGGGCCAGGGCGCACAAGGAGCGGGCGCGGCACCCGTCTCCGCCCTTGGTCATACGGGCCGGATGGTCAGTGCTGCACATCCGAGCGGCGGCGCGCACGGTGGCGGTGGTTCCGCGGCGACCACGCCGGCCCGGACGACACCTTCCTCACCCCTGGTGCAGAACGAGAACAACGCGGCCGCCGCTATGGCGCGATCTGGCATCGCACGGCCATCTGCCGGCGGCGCAGGGATGTCCGGCGCGGGCATGATGGCGCCCGGAGCCGGCTATGGCGGCCAGGGCGGGAAAGCGGGCGCGAGCGGGAATCACACCGCCGCGGCATTCCTGCACACGACGGATCAGGGTGGCGAGATCGTGGGCGACCTCGGCCACGCCACCCCACCGGTAATCGGTGATAGCGCAACCGATCCTGACGACAGCCCCGATATCAAACTGCGAATTTAGGAGCACTGACATGGCCGAAACCAACCGCCTGACAATCCGGCCCGACGAGGTCACCGAGGTCACCAGGCAGCTCGACGAACTTGCCAACCGCATGCAGAGCGTGATGGAGACCGAGACGCCGAACCTGACCACCATTGCTTCGGGTCAGGACGAGGTATCGCAACGGGTCGCCCACACCCTCAACGAGGTCCTCGGGTCATTCACCAAGGCGTCCGACCAAGGCGCCAATGAAATGCACGAGGTGTCGGCAACGATGCGCTCGCACGCCGGACGCATCGCGGATGCGGACCTCACGGACTGACGAAGCGGACTGAAACTAGTCGCTTCTGGCGACTTTTACGAAGCCAATTTGAGGCACTGAGGCACCGAAAGGGGGGCCACGGGAATGGGATTCACAAATGTCGTGTGGGAATCGCGCAGCACTGAGCAGCTTGCGCGCGACCTGACCGAGGGCCCCGGGCCGTCCTCGGTCGGTGAAGCCGGCGCCGCGTGGATTCGCGTGGCGAACGAATTCGCCAAGATCTCAGCGGATTACGACAGGATCATCGAGAGCGTCCGAGGCTCGTGGGAAAGCAACGCGTCCGAGGCTGTTGTCCACAGACTGGAGACATTTGGCAAGTGGCTGCAGGCGGCCAGTCTGAGCGCTGCCGCTAACGGCCGACGGGCCGAGGAAGCCGCCGTCGCCAACACGGTCGCGATCCTGTCCATGCCCAGCGTCTCCGAAGCCATCGAAGCCAAAGCGGCACAAGACATGATGGCTTCCCTGTCGGCCTATAACGGCGCGATCGTGCAGGGCAGTTTCGCCGAATTCGACGAGGCCGCCTCCGCCCAGCAGGCCGACGCCGCGGCGGTGATGAATCGCTACGAAGACGCCGTTGCCGAACTGGCCGCACCCTGGGAGCAGCCCGTTCCGCCACAGATCACCAATGCCGCCGCGCTCAAGGCCGAGAAGGACGGGAAGTCCGGTGGGGGTTCACACGGCGGCGGTGGCGGTGGGGGCGCCCCCCGGCAGCTGTCGCCCATGCTGGGCACGCCCGTCATGGGCAGTGCAGATGCCAAGGAGCTGAAGAAGACCAGCTTCAAATCCGACGCGTCCGGCAGCGGCGGCGGGATGGGCCGCGGCGCCGGCGGCTACGCCCCGATGGGCGGAAGCCGGCGCGAAGGGGGTGGGCAGTCCTACGAGTCCTTCCGCGAGGCGGAGACGCTTGAAGGCGCCGGCGAAGCCGGAGCCAGCCTGTCAGACGGTGGCCAGTCGTGGTTGCCGGCCGCTCAGCAAAGCGATGCGCCGTTCACCGTCTCCCACGTCAGCTGGGGGCCGAACACAGCGATCTTCGATGACCTAGCCGCGCCCGAACCGCAGCACGTGGAGGGCTTCGCGGCGGAACCGGAACGCACGCTGCAGCAGGTATCCGATCGTTGGGTCTCCCCGGCGGTCATCGGCGCCGAGCAGGAGGTGAGCCTGTGACCACCGCGGTGATCTCCGATTTCACCCTCACCGATGACGAGCTGCAGGTCATAGGGTCGCGAATCGGTGTTCAGGGGTTCCCCACGGTGTTGGGTATACGACCTCGGTACGACACCGTGGACGCCCTGGACGCGGCGTTCGACGCCGCCACCCGCAGCCTGGTTTCGCGCGGTCTGATCACCGACGGGGCAATCGAACCGGAGTTGGTGCCGATACTGCGGGCGTTGCGCCGGCCGGAGCGGGAGCTGGCAATGCGTCTGGTCACACCAGACGGCATGGCCAGGGTGTGTGTCCTGCGTTGCGGTGGCGCGGGCGTGGTGGCACGACGGGTGGGCAACGAGATCACGCTTCAGGTGGGCGACGGTTCCGCTGGGCTGTCGTGGGCCACTCAGGCGCTGCTCGGGCAGCTGCCGCGGTCAGAGGCCGCGCAGATATCGCCGGTAGGTGCACCGACGGAGACGGTGAGCCGAAACCTCATCGGCACCCACGATGCAGCGCAACTGGCTGATCGTGTGCGGGCGCTGGGAGCCGAGCCGCGTGCGGCAATGGTCTTGGGTTCAGCGCTGTCGTCGCGGATGGCATTCGCCGAGATCGTGTATTACGCCCTGTGCAGCGATGAGGACCGCATCTCGCGTCGACCGGCGGCGGTAGGGGTCTTCTACACCAAGAGGGGCCGCGTCGTGGCGGCACCGAGTGCCTCACCGAGTGGACAGCTGTGGACGACGTTGAAGCCGGGCTCGGATCACGCGATCGGCCAAGCGATCAGCCAACTTGTCGAGTTATCGACGGACCAATGGGAGGCGTCATTGGTTTAGCACGTTTTTTCCCAACAAATCAGACGGTTGTGCCCGGCTTCCGGACACTAAAAAAGGAGAGGTAAATGTCAACAAACGCGCCATTTGTAGTCACCGAAGACTCTGATCCCGCTGTCAAGAACATCAACGAACATTTGGTAAGCACTGACCGGCTCTTGACCAAGATGGAAGACGAAGTCCAGGAGATGGTCAACCTGAATTGGCACGGCAACCAGGCCGGAAATTTCCACAATCGGATGGTTGAGCACCTCGACCACATGCGGCAGATCCAGGCGCAGACCGACCACCTTGCCGTGAGCTGCATGCAGTACATCCAGGACCACCGGAACATCGACGGCTAGGAATCAGGAGAAACTCATGGCACACGACGGCATTAAGTACAACTTCGAGGCCAACTTCAGCACGCTGGACCTCATTCGGAGCATCACTGCGGACGCAGAAAACATGAGCGGTGAAATCGACGGTCTGTTCAACACCCTGACGTCGGGGCCATACACTGGCCACGCTCCCGACCAGATCCAGGCGCTTCGCGTCAGGTTCTCGCACGAGATGGAGGAAATCATCCAGGATCTGCGTGCCACGCAAGTCAGGGCTGTCGACCAGAACCAGATGGTTCAAGACCTCGACAACAGCCAGGCAGCCAACATCCTCGGCTGAAACTGGCCGGACTGCGATTTACGCTGGAACCCGGACTCGCCGTTATCGGTGAGTCCGGGTTTTCTTTTATTAGGCCACCAAAAACGGGGGTGTGGTCGGTCCAAGAATGCGATATCACCGGCGCTATCACGCATTACGGTCGCCGACTGGTTTGGCTAGGACTGTTCCCGCGGGGCACGCAACCGACCGAAATTTTCCGCCACGGCGCCGGCCAGCTCCAGATAAGCCTGCCTCGTCGGGGGGTTCAACCGATCAAAGTCGACATCGGCACCCTCGGCGAGATGAGGGTCGAATGGAATCAGATGGATGGAGCGGCAACGCGACTGAAAATGTTCGTACACCTTGTCCAGTTTGAGCGCCGCCGACCCCGGACGCGAGGCGCTGAGCACCACATGCGCCTCCCGGACCAGACCCGAATGTCCGTGCTGCATCAGCCAATCCAGCGTTGCCGATGCGCTGCGCGCGGCGTCGATGGCCGGCGAACTGACGAGTACGATGCTGTGCGCCAGATCCAAAATCGCCGACATCGCCGAATGCATGATGCCGGTGCCGCAGTCGGTCAGGATGATGTTGTAGAAGTGGCGCAAAATGTCGACGGTGCGCCGATAGTCGTCCGCGCCGAAGACCTCTGATACCGCTGGATCCTGCTCGCTGGCAAGCACTTCCAGTCGACTGGTGGCCATCAGGGTGTGATTGCGAACATCGGCGTAGCGGTTGATGTTCGGATCCGACAACAGATCACGTACGGTCGAGCGCGTCGAAAGGTCGCCGACCCGTTCTCCCAACGTGCCGCGGTCCGGGTTGGCGTCGACAGCAATCACCCGGTCGTGACGCACCGTCGCGAGTGCCGAGCCCAGCCCAAACGTGGTGGTGGTCTTTCCGACCCCGCCCTTGATCGAGAGCACAGCGATTCGGAAGTCCCCGACGATCGGCTGCCGGATCTCGGCGAGCAGGTGATCCTGCTGGCGTTCCTTGCGTGAAGCTCCCGGGTTGACGTGGCCCGACGTAGCCTTGTGCACCGCACGACGCCATCCCGACGGCGGCGCAAATCGATCCGGGTTGGTGATCTCGGCCTCGTCGATCGAAGGCGGCACCCGGAAGGGTCGGTAGCTCGGCGGTGGCCCTCCGACGGGCGGCTGGAGTCGGTTTGGCGGTGGCCCGGGAGGCGGTTCACGCCGCGGTCGGCCGGTGGCCGGACCGGCCGCTGGCGGGCGTGCTGTTTGTGGAACACGTTGCCCTGGTGGCGGTCCCGGCCACCACGGCGGTGGCGGAAACGGGCCGGGCGGTGGCGGTGGCGGAAACGGCGGCAGGGTGCCTCGCCGTGGTCCCGGACGGAATGGGGCCGGCGGTACCGGCGGTTGCGGACCGCGAGGTACGGGGCCCTGTCGAGTGGGTGCCTCACGCTGTTCGGGGGCCGCGGCGGGTGGCTGCCCATGTTGCGCTGCCGACGCATCGACGACGACCTCTTCGATCTCCGCCGACATCATCGAACTCGGCGTCTGCCACGGCGGCAGAGCGGGACGGCGACTGGCAGAGCCCTTTGACCGTTCCTCGGTGGGCGGCGCGGCATCCGGCACATCGAGTGCCGGCGACGGAGCCTCTAGGGGCTCGGGTGTGACAACGGTCCCGTCTAGAGGTTGATCCTCGGCTGTGCAGACGGACGGAGGCTCGGCGTCATCGACAGTTTGATCCTCGCCTATTGGCTCAGCCGGCGGCTCAACGGTCACGTCAGCCAACAGATCGTCCGCCTCGGCGGCATCGTTCACCCGCTGATCCTCGGCTATCGGCGGCACCGGAGACTCGAGATCAGGTTCGACCGGTGAATCCACAGGCACCTCAACATCATTCACGAAGTCAGTGGACAACCAATCTGGGGC
>JAVROG010000588.1:0-8669 GCA_032162865.1 Mycobacterium sp.
TCGAAGTGCAGGACCACGTCGACCAGGTGCTCGAGGGAGCGCGGTCCGGCGATCGCGCCGTCCTTGGTGACGTGCCCGACGAGAATCATCGCGACACTGTTGGCCTTGGCGGCGGCGGTCAGCGCGGCCGTCACCGCGCGCACCTGGGTTACCCCGCCGGCGACGCCGTCGGCTTCGCTGGTGGACATCGTCTGCACCGAGTCGATGATGACCAGCGCCGGCCGCACCGTCTCGATGTGATGCAGCACGGTGTGCAGGTCGGATTCGGCAGCCAGGTACACCTCGTCACTGCCACAGCCCATCCGATCGGCCCGCAGCCGGACCTGCCCGGCGGACTCCTCACCGGAGATATACAGGGCGCGTCGCCCCTGTTGCGCCCAGCAGTGGGCAACGTCGAGCAGCAGCGTCGACTTACCCACGCCGGGATCGCCGGCCAGCAGCGTCACCGAGCCCGGAACGACACCGCCACCCAACACCCGGTCGAGTTCGTCGACTCCGGTGGAACAATGCCGGCTCTTGTTGGGCTCCACGGCACTGATCGGCACCGCCTGCGACCCGGGAGGTGCCGACCGCCTGCCGTTGCCCACTGCGGCGAGCACGGCGACCTCTTCGACGGTGCCCCAACCGCCGCAGTCCATGCAGCGGCCCACCCATTTAGCGCTGACATGACGGCACTCCGAGCACCGGTACTGCGATCGCGCGTTGGCCACACCCGTGACCGTATCGGCAGTGAGTGACAGTTCCCGGCAGGAACGCCGTCAGGAGTGGTTGGAGGCCGGCTCGTGCGGCTCGGCCAGACCCGCGGCGATCGGCACATCCACCGTGCCCTCGCCGGCCTTCTCGAACTTGAAGGTGAAGTTGTAGGTCAGGCCGTTGGTGATCGGCTTGCTCAAGTTGACGGTCGCCTTGGCCGCACCGCTGGACTGCAGGGGGCCGGGCGCAACGACCGGGCCCTCCGGCGTCCCGATGAACAACGACCCGCCGGCGGGCAGTTTCGCATCCCCGGACACTGTCACGTTCCCGATGTCACTGGTGATGCCGGTCAGGCGGTCCGTGACATCCGAGGAATTGTTGACCGCCACCAGCACCAGCTCGACCGTGCGGCCGGGTTGCAAAAAGTCACCGTTGTTCTGCGTGGCCTGGATGCGGATGTCGCGCAGCGCCACGTACTTGATGGTGAGCCTGTTGCCGTTGACGGCGGGCTCCTGGGCCGCGGTCTGAGCGATCTGACCGGTTCCGCAGCCGCTGAGCGCCACCACGGCGACGGCGACCGCGAACAGCCAGGCAGTCGACTTGGCCAGGCCGAACGGCAGGCGGATGTCCAAGTGCTTCACTCAATGCCTCCTGCTCGGCCTTGGCGCGGCGCCTGCGACGGGACGGCCCGCCGGGGTTCGACATGTGCACAGCGCAATTCAACTATGCACAGTAGTAGCAAGGTGCCGCCGACGGTAGCGGTGGGATACCTACGGGATTTCCGGTGTCGGCCAACGCCCGACCCGTTCGATCACAATCCGATCCCAATGAATTCAGGTACGGCGGAGCGGGCTATTCTTGGAGGTGCTTTCGGGCCCGTGCCCAAGGGGCCTGATGCGCAATCAAACATCACACCCTGCACGTCTGAGTCCGCCTGTCAACCCCTAATCTACCCGTGGCGCGCCCCTGACCTGCACCGTTGATACACACCCGTTGTGCCCGCGTGTTAGACTTAACTGACGAAAGGGGCTCGAATCAGATGATCTTCAAGGTCGGTGACACCGTTGTATACCCACACCACGGTGCTGCGTTAGTCGAGGCGATCGAAACTCGAACCATCAAAGGGGAACAAAAAGAGTATCTCGTCTTGAAAGTTGCGCAGGGCGACCTGACTGTGCGAGTGCCCGCTGACAACGCTGAGTACGTGGGCGTCCGCGACGTTGTCGGCCAAGAAGGCCTCGACAAGGTTTTCCAGGTTCTGCGCGCTCCGCACACCGAAGAACCCACCAACTGGTCCCGTCGGTACAAGGCCAACCTCGAGAAGCTCGCCTCGGGCGATGTCAACAAAGTGGCCGAGGTAGTGCGTGACCTGTGGCGTCGCGACCAGGAGCGGGGTCTGTCCGCCGGCGAGAAGCGCATGCTGGCCAAGGCCCGCCAGATCCTGGTGGGCGAATTGGCATTGGCTGAGAGCACCGATGACGCAAAAGCGTCGATCATCCTCGATGAGGCTTTAGCCGCCGCCTCCTGAACAGCCCGAGGCTCTTAAGTGGGCGCGGGTAGCGGAACTGTAGTCGCCGTCGTCCCGGCCGCAGGGTCGGGACTACGGCTGGCTGCGGGGGTACCCAAGGCGTTCTATCAACTCGAAGGTCAGTCGCTGGTTGAGCGGGCCGTGATCGGTCTGCGGGCATCCGGCGTCGTCGACACCGTCGTTGTCGCGGTCCCGCCAGACCGCACCGACGAGGCCAAGCTGATCCTGGGCCACATCGCCACCATCGTGGCCGGCGGACCAAACCGAACCGAATCGGTGCGCAACGCGCTGTCGGCAATGTCGGCGACCGCACCGGAATTCGTGCTGGTGCACGACGCGGCCCGGGCGCTTACTCCGCCGTCCCTGATCCTGCGCGTCGTTGAGGCGTTGCGGGGCGGCCACAGTGCCGTCATACCCGCGCTACCGCTCTCCGACACCGTCAAGGCCGTTGATGCCGACGGGGTCGTCGTGGGCACGCCCGAACGGGCAAGTCTGCGGGCCGTGCAAACACCGCAGGGCTTTGCCACTGATGTGCTTCTGAGCGCCTACAAAAAAGCCTCCGAACAAGCCGGGACATTCGATTACACCGACGACGCGTCCCTGGTCGAGCGGGTTGGCGGCCAGGTGCAGGTGGTTGACGGCGACCCGCTGGCATTCAAAATCACCACTCCGCTGGATCTGTTGCTGGCCAAAGCTATAGTGCGCCAGTGATGGAGCAGCCCCGCGTCGGAATGGGTGTCGACGTGCACCCGATCGAACCCGGCCGGCCGTGCTGGCTGGTGGGCCTGCTCTTCCCCAGCGCCGACGGGTGCTCCGGCCACTCCGACGGTGACGTCGCCGTACACGCGCTGTGCGACGCCGTCCTGTCCGCCGCAGGGCTCGGCGACATCGGCGCGGTGTTTGGAGTCGACGATCCGCGCTGGGAAGGCGTCAGCGGTGCTGACATGCTGCGACACGTGATCGAGCTGCTCACCAAGGAAGGCTTCCGGGTCGGCAATGCTGCCGTGCAGGTGATCGGGAACCGGCCGAAAATCGGTTGGCGACGGTACGAGGCTCAAGCGGTGCTCTCGCGCCTGCTCAATGCGCCGGTCTCGGTGGCCGCCACCACCACCGACGGGCTCGGTCTTACCGGGCGTGGCGAGGGCCTGGCCGCCATCGCCACGGCATTGATCGTTTCGCTCCGATAGATCGGGCCGTGCCTGCGACGCGCATCGTCACGGCAGGTAGGCAGTAAGCTGGCACGTCGTGACCGATCGTGCCGGCTTGCGGCTCCATGACACCGCGACGGGCGGCGTGCGTGATTTCGTCCCGCTGCGGCCCGGTCACGTCTCCATTTACCAATGCGGCGCCACTCCGCAGGGGTTACCGCATATCGGGCATGTCCGCAGCGGGGTGGCCTTTGACATCCTGCGCCGCTGGTTGATGGCGAGCGGTTACGACGTGGCGTTCATTCGCAACGTCACCGACATCGAGGACAAGATCCTGACCAAGGCCGCCGCGGCGGGCCGGCCGTGGTGGGAGTGGTCCGCCACCCATGAGCGGGCATTCACCGCGGCATATGACGCCCTGGACGTGCTGCCGCCGTCGGCGGAGCCGCGCGCCACCGGGCACATCACCCAGATGATCGAATTAATGGAAACCCTGATCGAAACTAACCACGCGTATGCGGCGGCCGGTGATGTCTATTTCGACGTGCTCAGCTATCCGGACTACGGCCAACTGTCGGGGCACCGGATCGACGACGTCCACCAGGGCGAAGGCGTGGCCACCGGCAAGCGCGATCAGCGTGACTTCACCCTGTGGAAGGGTGAGAAGCCCGGCGAGCCGTCGTGGCCCTCGCCGTGGGGACGCGGACGTCCCGGCTGGCACATCGAATGCTCGGCAATGGCCCGCACCTATCTCGGACCTGAATTCGACATCCATTGCGGTGGAATGGATTTGATCTTCCCGCACCACGAGAACGAGATCGCCCAGAGTCGTGCCGCCGGGGACGGGTTCGCCCGCTACTGGCTGCACAACGGTTGGGTGACCATGGGCGGGGAGAAGATGAGCAAGTCGCTGGGCAACGTGGTTGCGATCCCGGCGATGCTGCAGCGGGTCCGGCCCGCCGAACTGCGTTACTACCTGGGCAGCGCCCATTACCGGTCGATGCTGGAGTTCTCCGAGACCGCGCTGCAAGACGCGGTGAAAGCCTATGTCGGGGTGGAGGACTTCCTGCACCGGGTACGAAGCCGGGTGGGTGCGGTCTGCCTCGGCGAGTGGACCCCCCGCTTCGCCGCGGCACTCGACGACGATCTGGCGGTCCCGATCGCGCTGGCCGAGATTCACCAGACGCGCGCCGACGGCAACCGCGCGCTCGACGCCGGCGACCATGAAGGCGCCCTGCAGAGTGCTAGCGCAATCCGCGCGATGATGGGCATCCTGGGCTGCGACCCTCTTGACGAGCGCTGGGAAAGCCGTGACGAGACATCGGCGGCACTGGCTGCCGTCGACGTGCTGGTGCAGGCCGAAGTGAAGCATCGCGAGAAGGCCCGCGAGCAGCGCAACTGGGTGTTGGCCGACGAGATCCGGGATCGACTCAAGCAGGCCGGTATCGAGGTCACCGACACCGCGGACGGCCCCCAGTGGACGCTGGGTGGTGACGTTAAGTAGATGGCCGGCAACTCCCAACGCCGTGGGGCGATCCGCAAATCCGGCAATAAGAAGGCACCGACCGTCGGTTCGGGCGGCCAGCGCCGGCGCGGCCTGGAAGGACGGGGTCCCACCCCGCCGGCGCATATGCGTCCTCACCATCCCGCCGCCAAGCGGTCCAAGCCGCAGCAGCAGCGATCTGCCAAGCGCGTTGACGAAGCCGAGACCGTGCTCGGCCGCAACCCGGTATTGGAATGCCTGCGTGCCGGTGTTCCGGCGACTGCGCTTTACGTTGCGCTCGGTACGGATGCCGACGAGCGGGTGACCGAATCCGTCGCCCGCGCCGCCGATGCCGGAATCGCCATCCTCGAGGTGCCGCGCACCGATCTGGACCGGATGACGGCCAACCACCTGCATCAGGGCATCGCGTTGCAGGTGCCGCCGTTCAACTACGCCCACCCCGACGATCTGGTCGCCTCCGCCATCAGCTCCTCGCCGGCGCTGTTGGTCGCATTGGACAACATCTCCGACCCGCGCAACCTGGGCGCGATCGTGCGGTCGGTGGCGGCGTTCGGCGGCGATGGGGTGGTGATCCCGCAGCGCCGCTCCGCCTCGGTGACGGCCGTCGCCTGGCGTACCAGCGCCGGAGCCGCGGCCCGGGTCCCGGTGGCACGGGCAACCAATCTGACCAGGACGCTGAAGGATTGGGCCGATAGGGGATTGCGGGTGGTCGGGCTGGACGGGGGCGGGGATACCGTCTTGGACGATCTCGACGGCACCGACCCCTTGGTGCTGGTGGTCGGTTCGGAGGGCAAGGGACTGTCGCGTTTGGTGCGGCAGAACTGTGACCAGGTGGTTTCCATCCCGATGGCAGGCCAGACCGAATCGTTGAATGCCGCGGTGGCCGCCGGGGTGGTGCTGGCCGAAATCTCGCGTCAGCGCACACGTTAACTCGCGTTGCCCGCTCGACTGATCGCCGTTCTGCTGGCGCTCGTTGCGCCGCTGGCGCTTCTTGAGCTTCTTGTGTCAGGGTCCGCCGCGCAGACGCCCCGGTTCGATGTGCAGGCCCATGCCGGAGGCCGCGGCGAGACCACCGGGGAATCGCTGCGTGCCTTCGCCAAGGCGATCGAAATTGGCGTCAGCACACTCGAATTGGATATCAATATCACCAAAGACGGTCAGCCTGTGGTGTGGCATGACCCGGTGATCAAGGCCGACCAGTGTGGTGACACTGGGCCCGCCTTCGCCGGCGACCCCGCCTATCCCTACGTGGGCAAACTGGTGCACGAACTCACACTCGCCCAGGTACGCACCCTGGACTGCGGCAAGCCTGCAAGTGAGTTCCCCGCTGCTGAGGTCGTGAGGGGCAACAGGATAGCGGTCTTGGCGCAGGTGTTCGCGCTCGCCGCCCACTCTGGCGTGCGCTACAACATCGAAACGAAGGTGGAGGCCGACCATCCCGGGACATCGGCAGACCCGCAGGAGTTCGTCGACGTGGTACTGGCCGCGGTCCGGGCCGCGGGCCAGGTCGACCGGGTGGAGATTCAGAGCTTCGACTGGAGCGTACTGCCGCTGGTGCGTCAGGCTGAGCCGTCAATTCCCTTGGTGGCGTTGTGGGATGAGCAGACCTGGGTGTCGGGCTCGCCATGGCTGGCGGGCATCGATGCCACGCTTGTCGGCGATCCCATGATCGGCGCGATGACGGTCGGCGCCGGCATTTTGTCGCCGAACTACCAGCAAGTGGACAAGGCTTTCGTCGACCGGGCACATGCGTTGGGGCTCAAGGTGATTCCCTGGACCGTCGATGATCCCGAAGCGATGCGGCAGCAGATCGCCGCCGGAGTCGACGGCATCATCACCAACTATCCGACCCGGCTGCGCGGCGTGCTAGACGCGCTGGGTATTCCGTTGCCGGTCTAGATCAATGCCAGGTCGGGCCGTGCCTGTCCGGCATCCAGCGTCAGCCTCAGCGGCCCGCTGGTCATCGATCCGGCACCGGCGAGCAGCAGCCCGAAGTGTATCGCCGTGGCTCCCAGGGGCACCGCTATGTCAAGACTGACTCGCTGATTCGCGGTGGTGCCGGTGATGGGACTGCCCGCCATGTTGTCGAAGGCAAGCTGTCCATCGTCGGAGTCGACACGCACCCATAGTGCTGCGCGGCCGCTAACTGCCCGAGTCGTCACATCAGCCTCTAGTCGAAGACGTTTCCCGGCCAGCTGGTCTGCCGGGAAGCTCTGCATAAGCACTCCGAACTCGTGCGGTGTGTCGCCCAGGGATTCGAGCGTGACACCGGCAGCACCGTCGCCGCCGCTGCCGGTGCGAGGTGTTACGCGGGCCGGGTAGTTCGGCGACACTCCGTTCACTTTGCCGATTCCGTTGTCCCAACCAACGAGCCCTCGGCGGAACGCCAAGTTGATCGGCCGCATCGGGTGACGCAACGTCGAGGTGAGGCGATACAGGGAGGCCGAAGCCGCGGGAGCGGACGGGCGGCTATCGGGGTTGGGCTGCGTGCAACTCTCCACTAGATCCGCGATTGTCGGGTGGGTGGCGGTGAGACGCAGACCGCTTGGCGCGGTCAACTTTTGACCGATGGTGGTCTCCATACTCTGCCCGCTGTACGGGCTGGCACCGGTGATCAAGGTGGCCAGCATCAGCCCGGCGGCGTACACATCGCAAGCGGGCGTGAGGACTTCGCCCCGGAACTGTTCGGGCGCCATATATTCGACGGTGCCTGCGACCCGGCCCGCTGCGGTGATGCGGCCGCCGTCGTCGAGGCGGTCGACGATGGCGATCCCGAAGTCGAGGATGCGCGGCTTGAGCCGCGTGCCTTCCAGTTCGATCATCACATTGGCGGGTTTCAGATCGCAGTGAATGATCTCGCGGGCATGGGCGAAGGCCAGCCCGTCGAGCACCTGCTGCATGATGTCGGCGGCCAGGAATTCCGGAATGGCGCAGTGGCGGCTCCGCCAGGATTCCAGGTCGGGACCGTCGACGAACTGCGTGATCAACGAAGCCGGCGGTTCAAGCGAATAGTCAAGCAGCGCAATTATGTTCGGGTGACTCAACCGGCGCAGTGCCAGCAGTTCCTGGTGCAGGACACCGGGACGGATGTGCGGGTGGAGGCGTTTGAGGCACACGACCTCTCCGCTGTGCTGATCGAACGCCCGGAAGACTTCCCCCATGCCTCCGGCCCCGATCTGATCCAGCACTCGATACCGGTCGGGTAGCAGCCCCTCGGTCGAGGTGGTTCCGCCTTGCGGTGGCGGTTCGTCGAGGACGAGCACAAGCGCACGGCGGCGCTGGCCGTCAGCACTGATGCCAGCGGGGAGGATGATCTTGCCGTCCTCGTCGAGGATTGCGTCAATGGTCCTGATCATTCGTAGGCTCGCTGCCTTTGTACCGACGTGTTCCAACGTGCTTGATGACGTGGCGCCCGATCGTCTGCGTGTTCGCGGACAGTGTATCCCGGCGCCTCACCGCCTTACCGATCACAGCCTCCAGGTCGATGCGGCCCGCCCCGTAGGCGGACCCGCTAACCAACGTGTGGCGGGTGATCAATTCGTCTGTTGCGCAACAGCATCAAAGCTGTTTCAGGTCGCACATGACGAGCTCGTGCAGACCAATGCGGCCGTCATCCGCCTAACTATAGGGCGTTCACAATCAGGCGACACCGATGTCTTGTCGGCCGTCACGGCATCGCCGCGGCCCACTCGATATGTGCTTCGAAGCCAAGCGCTTTGGCCGTGTCGTGGTACCGATTCTTGAAGTCCTTGTAGGTTGCGTCATCGCCGCGGGCTCGGGCCAGCAGGGCGCGTAG
>JAVROG010000589.1:0-15916 GCA_032162865.1 Mycobacterium sp.
TTTCGTCACTTCGGCACGAAGGAACAGTTGGTCGGTGCGGTGCTTGACTACCTCGGCACCAACCTGACGGGTCTGCTGCAGTCCGCGGCGGCCGCCGACGTCGTCGATGCGGCACTGAACCGGCAAATGCGGGTGTGGGCCCGCAGCCTGCTCGACGGCTATCCTGCCGAGCAGTTGCAAACCCGGTTCCCCAACATTGCCCCGCTGCTCGACTATGTCGCCACGCAGTACGACGAAAAAGGGCGGGAGCCCTCGGAGGCTCGGCTGGCCGTGGCCAATGCCCTTGCGCTGCAATTGGGTTGGCGGCTATTCGAACCGATGCTGCGCCTGGCGACCAGTCTCGAGGAGCTGCCCGACGCCGAACTGCGCCAAGCGGTATTCAACGAGTGCGCCCGGATGATCGAGCCTAAATAGGCTGAGCCCGTGGCGATGGCTTGATCGCTACGAAGGTGCCACCATCTGCGACACGCTCCTGCGGTGCAGCGGCTCGCGGCCGGTTGGCTGAGGCGGCGAGGGAAGTAGCGCCTCACGCCGCCGCACCGGGAAGGTCGACGGCGACTCCGTGCTCAAGGTGACCTCCTCGCCGGCGTGCACAATGGTCAATCCGCCGTCGGGGCCGTCGCGCAACGTGTAGGTGACGTTTTCGTGGTCGGCATCCACCGTCAGCCGACATTCGCGCCAGCGTAATCGGAACCGCAGGCGTGAAATGCCATCTGGCAGTTGGGGATCCAACGACATGATGCCCTCGTCGTCGCGTAGCCCGCCGAAGCCGTTGACCAAGGACATCCACGCTCCGGCCAGCGAGGCCATGTGCAAGCCGTCGCGGGTGTTGTGGTGCAGATCGCGCAGGTCGATCAGCCCGGCCTCGTAGGCATAGTCGTGGGCCAGCTCGAGATGGCCGACCTCGGCACACATCACCGCCTGGGAGCACGCCGACAACGACGAGTCGCGCACCATCCGCCGCTCGTAATAATCGACGTTGCGTGCTTTCTGCTCGGGAGTGAACGCGTGGCTCTGCCACTGCATGGCCAGCACCAGGTCGGCCTGCTTGATCACTTGAGCGGGGTAGAGCTTCACATACGCCTCGTGCATCAGCAGCGGGTACGTGGTGTTCGTTTCGAAGTCCCACTCGGCGAAGGTGGTGAACCCTTCGCACTGCTGATGTACACCCAACTCTTCGTCATAGGGGATGTTGACGGCGTCGGCGGCGTCGCGCCAGGTGGCCATCTCCGCGGTGGTGACGCCCATCGCGCCGGCTTTATCGGGATGGCGCTTGGCTGCATCAGCGGCGATCAGCAGATTGTTTGCCGCCATCAAGTTCGTGAAAACGTTGTCGCGAACGATCGCGGTGTATTCGTCGGGGCCGGTGACGCCATCGAGATGCCACACGCCGTTGCGGTCGTGGTGTCCCAGCGACATCCACAGTCGGGCGGTCTCGACCAGCACCGTCAGCCCACATTCTTCTTCCAGTGAGTCGTCACCGGTGACGATGCGGTAGCGCTCGAAGGCCATCGCGATGTCGGCGTTGATGTGCCAGGCCGCCGTGCCGGCCGGCCAGTACGCCGAGCACTCCTGACCGCGAATGGTGCGCCAGGGAAAGGCGGCACCTTCGAGACCGAGCTCGGCGGCGCGCTCCTTCGCGAGGTCCAGCGTCGAGGCCCGCCAACGAAGGGCGTCGGCGACCGCATGCGGCACCGTGTAGGTGAGTACCGGCAACACGAAACCCTCGGTGTCCCAGAAGGCGTGACCGTCGTAACCGGTTCCGGTGAGTCCCTTGCTGGGAATGGCGCGGCGCTCGGCGCGCGCGCTGGACTGCAACAGGTGAAAGAGTCCGAACCGCACCGCCTGCTGGGTTTCCGGATCACCTTCGACCTCCACGTCGGCGGTGTCCCAGAACAGATCAAGATAGGCCCGTTGGCCGTCCAATAGGCCCTGCCAACCGGTATAACGCGCGCTGGTCAGGGCCGCGGAGGCCTGATCGCGCAACGCCGGACGGGAACGCAGGCTGGACCAGCCGTACGCCAGGTATTTGACGATGCGCAGCTTCTGGCCGGGCCGCAACCCACAGATGAATGTTGTGCGCGCCAGATCGGCGCGGGCGTCGGTGGTGATCTCGTAGCGCCCCTCGACCTCGACCTCGTGATCCATGGCGGCGGCCATCATCAGTTCGCTGCCGCGCGTGCGATGCATGAGAAGTGCCTTGCAGTCGTTGGATTCGTGGTCCACGGCCTCCAGCGGGTTCTCCAGGATCGCAGCCACCCGCGGGTCGCCGGTGGTCTCCGGCTGGTCCTCGTTGGTGACCAGTTCGGACTGCACTGTCACGCGGGCGAAGTCGTCGATCGCCTCGACCACATACTCGATGGCCGCCACACTGCGGTTTACCAGGGAAACGAGTCTGGTGGACACCACCTTGACCTGTTTACCGGTCGGGGAGCGCCAGTGCGCGCAGCGGGTCATCGTTCCGGCGCGCAGGTCCAGGATACGTTCGTGGTCGAGCAATTCGCCGTAGCGGACGTCGAACGGTTCGTCGTCGACCATCAGGCGCAGGATTTTGCCGTTGGTGACGTCAACGACGGTCTGGCCGGCTTCGGGATAGCTGTATCCCGCCTCGGCGTAAGGCAACGGGCGGATTTCGTAGAACGAGTTCAGATAGGTACCCGGCAGACCATAGGGTTCGCCTTCGTCGAGGTTGCCGCGCAGTCCGATGTGCCCGTTGGACAGGGCGAACACGGATTCCGATTGGGCCAACAGGTTCAGATTAAGGTGTGTCTCGCGGATCTGCCACGGCTCGACGGGGAAGGCTTCCTCGGAGATCATGACTTGTCCTCGTCATCCTCACCAAGCAGATCGGCGAGATCGGTCACCACCACGTCGGCGCCGTTTTCGCGCAAATCCTCGGCCTGACCCACCCGGTCGACGCCCACCACGAAACCGAAGTTGCCGGACCGGCCGGCCTGCACGCCGGATATCGCGTCCTCGAATACGGCGGCAGCGTCGGCTGAGACGTCGAGCAACTCCGCACCGCGCAGGTAGGAGTCCGGCGCGGGTTTGCCGGCGATGTTTTCTTCGCGCAGCGTCACGCCGTCGACCCGCTGCTGGACGAACCGGTCCAGGCCGGTGAGCTCGAGCACGTCACGGGTATTGGCGCTCGACGACACTACGGCGATCCCCAGACCCGCGGCCAAGACCGCCTCCAGGTAGCGGCGCGATCCCTCGAACACCTTGACGCCATCGTCATGCAGGACCTTCTGGAACATGTCGTTCTTCCGGGTGCCCAGGCCGTTGATTGTCTCCTTCTCGCCGGGATCGTCGGGATCTCCGTCGGGCAGTTCGATGTCCCGGCTGTCCAGGAATGACCGCACCCCGTCTTCGCGTTTCTTGCCGTCCACGTATTTCCGGTAATCCGACTCCGGATCGAAGGGGACGAACTCTTCGCCGGTGCTCTCGGCGCGTTGGGACAGGAAGGCGTCGAACATTTCCTTCCAGGCTTTGGTGTGCACGCTTGCGGTATCGGTAAGCACACCGTCGAGGTCGAACAGGCAGGCACGTACCTTTTTTGGCAAACCCAGCTCAGAGCTCACTCGGGCATCCTCACTCTCCGGGGTAGGTGGGGGCGGTCCCACTTCACCATGCTTACCCGATACGAGGACAGTTGTACGCACAGCAATGCGAATTAGGCCCGCGCAATCGCTACGGCTTGGACGACTCGCAGGCGTCGGTCGGCGAGGGCAGCGGTGAGGTTCTTGGCTTTCTGGCCAAAATCTCTGACGAAGGCGTGCAGTCCAAGCGGATTGGTTGGCGCTGCGAGCAGCGCGTCCATCATCGGCGCCGCCTGGTCGGTGAGATCGTTCCACTGTTCGACTGCGAACCCACAAGATTCGACGACAGCGCGCAACTTCTCGGGCGCGACGAGGTGGCTGTGTGCGGGTTCCTCGGCCCACGGCAGCGGATATTCGAGTTCACCGTGTTCACCAATCGTGATGTCCCACATGGCAAGCCGGCCACCCGTGGACAGTACTCGCCGCGCCTCGGCATACAGGCGGGCCTTGTCGGCCACGTTCATCTGGACGTGTTGGCTCACAACGATGTCGAAGGCGCCCTCGGCGAAGGGCAGGCCGGTGACGTCAGCTTGGTGAACGGAAATCCGATCGTCCAACCCGACGATTCGATTGAGCCAACGGCTCGTTGCGCAGTATTCCTCGGTCAGATCGACGGCGGTAACCGGGCAGCCACACTGGTCGGCCAGGAAGCGGGCGGTGCCCCCGATCCCGCTGCCCGCGTCGAGCACTTTGTCTGCGCTGGTGATTCCGACCAGATCGACCAGTTGGCTGGTGGCGAATCGGCCCATCGTGTGGAAGTCCTCAACTAGCGCCAGGTCGGCGGGCGCAAGGTGGTCGAGATCCTTCCCGGCGGCGATGAGGGCCTGCTCGATGTTGTGTCGCGATAGGCCAGTCGAGTATTGGGTACCGATTTGGATGTCGTTCACGTCTGCTCCGTCGAGGATCCGGGTGAGGATGCTGCGGCCAGGGCCGGCGCCGGTGCGGCGGCCGGCGGGGTTTGTTGTCCGAGTCGTGCCGGCAGCAGCCATGC
Source organism: Mycobacterium sp. (assembly GCA_032162865.1). Taxonomy (GTDB): domain Bacteria; phylum Actinomycetota; class Actinomycetes; order Mycobacteriales; family Mycobacteriaceae; genus Mycobacterium. The sequence goes on from JAVROG010000589.1 coordinate 4,591, forward strand.
GACGACGAGCGCCGCGGTCAGTGCGATACCGGCGCAGACCAGCGAACCGACCTGAAGGCCATCGAGAAAAGCCTCGTTGACCGCGTGCCGGACATCGGCGGCGGCCCCGGCAGGCAACTCACCGATTACCTTGTGTGACAAGGCCATTGATCGCCGCATCGCCGAGCGCAAATCAGCGGGCAATCCGGCCAAAGCCGATGCCGAGCCGAGGCGGTCGGAGTACACGGATGCAAAGACGCTGCCCACGATGGCAACGCCGAGGGTGCCGCCCAGCTCACGTGTGGTGTCGTTGACGGCCGACCCGACCCCGGCCTTGTCGGCCGACAAGGACCCCATGATCGCCTCGGTGGCCGGTGCGGTTGTCAGGCCGAGTCCGCCGCCGAGCAGCACCATTTGCATCGCGATCACGCTGTAGGCGGTCGCCGTGTCGACGGTGGACGCCCAGCCCAATCCCGCGGCGAACACCGCGAGGCCGGCCGCGACGACGGCGGTGGTGCCGATCCGTTCCACCAGCCGGGGCCCCAGGACGCTGGCCACGGCGATCGAACCGGCAACCGGCAGCAACCGCACCCCGGTCTCGAATGCGCTGTAGTTCTTGATGAATTGGAAGTACTGGGTGATGACGAAGATGAACCCGAACAACGTCAAGAAGCCTGCGGTCACCGCCAGGCTGCCGCCCGAGAAGCGACGGTTGCCAAACACCGATACGTCGAGCATGGGATGGCTGCTGCGTCGTTCCCAGAGCGCGAACCCGGCGAGAATTGTTGCGGCCAAGGTGAAACCGGCTGCGGCCCGAATGCTGGTCCATCCCCAGTCGGGTGCCTCGATCACCGTGTAGACCAACGTGGTGATCCCGGCCGCGGACAGGACCAGGCCGGGGACGTCGACGCGGGGCGCCGCGGGATCGCGCGAGGTCGGGACGAACAGGATGCCGCCGACAATCGCCGCTATCGCGACCGGAATGTTCACCAGGAAGATCGAGCCCCACCAGAAATGTTCGAGCAACCAGCCGCCGCTGATCGGCCCGATGGCCACCCCGACACCGACCATGGCCGCCCATAGTCCGATCGCCTTGGCGCGCGGTACCGGGTCGGTGAAGATATTGCTGATCAGTCCCAGGGTGGTCGGGAAGATCACCGCCGCGCCGACTCCCATGGCACCTCGCGCAGCGATCAGCGCATCGGCCGAATTCGCCTGTGCGGCAACGCCAGAGGTAATTGCGAACAGTGCGAGGCCGGCGCTGAGCCAACCACGTCTGCCGTAGCGGTCGCTCAGGCTGCCGGCCGACAGCAGCAGCCCGGACATGACCAGGGTGTACGCATCGACGATCCACTGCAGTTGGGCGGTGTCAGCGCTCAGTTCGCGCGACAAGGTGGGGAGCGCGACGTTGACGATCGTGGCGTCCACGCTGATGACGAAGACGGATAGGCAGATGACGGCGAGGGCGGGAATCGGATGATCGCGGAAGACCGGGTGAGTACGCATGAATGAAAAATAAAGCTGCTAGACAAATAAATCAAGTAATAACTTGAGAAAAGCGTCTGCCGTCTTTAGTGTGTAGAGAGTGGCCACCCGCAACTACAACCAGAATTGCCCCATCGCGCGCGGACTTGACGTCCTGGGTGAGCGATGGACGTTGCTGATCCTGCGCGAGCTGGTCGGGGGACCCCGTCGCTACGGCGATCTGCGTGCAGAGTTACCCGGCATCGCCACCAACCTGCTCGCCGAGCGACTCAAAGAGCTACAAGAGTCCGGGCTGGTCGACCGTGCCGACCTACCGGCACCGATCGGGCGCACCGTCTACACCCTCAGCGACGTCGCCTGGCAGCGGGTATTACCGATTATCCAGAGCATCGCGTTGTTTGGTCTGGATCGGCTCGATCCGGTCGACGACGGTCCGGTATCGCCGTTGAACGGATTCCTGGCCGGAATTCTGTTGGGCTTCAATTCAGCTGACGCGGTGAATTTGAGTGGGACATACCGGGTCGAGATCGATGGCCGCCGTTTCGAGTTCGCGGTGCAGCACGGTCGTCCCGCGGCCCCTCGCGGCGAACCGGTGGTGACGGTCACGGCGGGCGCGGCGGATCTGGTTGCCGTCCGCCTGGGTGCCACCGCGGCCAAGCGTGCGGCGGCAGTGCGGCAAATCAAGTTCGACGGGCCCGCCGACGCTGTCGACGCGCTGCGCACCGCGTTCGCGCTCCGGGCCTAGAAGGCCCCAGCAATCTACGAGTCGATCAAACCCTGTTTACGGGCCAGCTCCTCAAAGCTGCTTCGCACGCTGAGAATCTGCGGGGCCGACAGGGGTGGTGTTATGTGCAACAACTTCTCGGTGACCGCGTGCCGAAATTCCTCGATCGTCAGCACGTCGAAGTAATCGTCGGCCGGCGACAGCACGTCGTCTCCGTCGGAGTCGCGTTGGGACGGCGGTGCCGCCTCGGTTGACAGGCGGACCTCTGTCGCGAACTTGCCTCGATTGCCTTCCTCGATCTCGAAGGAGACTCGGGCACCTGGTTTGACTTGTCGCTTCTCCATTTCCAGGTCATTGGCGTGGAGAAAGACATCCTCGCCACTGTTGTCTGGGGCAATGAAGCCATAACCCCGCGCTTCGTCAAAACGAACGACCTTGCCCGTAGCCCGCACGTCGTACCCCCAACCAACTGTCGCCAATGCGCAGAATGATACTGGGCTGGCACTTTGCTGGACGGGGCCTCCCGCTCACCAAGGCAGCCGCTGGCTGCCACTAGAGTGAATTCGTGGAATCAGCGTCGCCGCGGCCCGTATTGGTGGTCGACTTCGGTGCACAGTATGCCCAGTTGATCGCTCGCCGGATCCGCGAGGCGCGGGTGTTCTCCGAGGTCATTCCGCATACCACCTCGGTCGAGGAAATCAAGGCCCGCAAGCCACGGGCGCTGGTGCTATCGGGTGGGCCGGCCAGCGTCTACACCGAGGGTGCTCCGCAACTGGATCCGGCCTTGTTCGACCTCGGGCTGCCGGTCTTCGGCATCTGCTACGGGTTTCAGGCGATGGCGCAGGCGCTTGGCGGGACAGTCGCGCACACCGGTACCAGTGAATATGGCCGCACCGAGCTGAAAGTCCTTGGCGGTAAACTGCATTCGGATCTACCCGGGGTTCAGCCGGTGTGGATGAGCCATGGTGATGCGGTCACTGCGGCGCCGGATGGATTCGAGGTGGTGGCCAGCAGTGCGGGCGCGGCGGTGGCCGCCTTCGAGGCGCGCGAACGTGGCCTGGCCGGCGTCCAGTACCACCCGGAGGTGATGCACACCCCGCACGGGCAACAGGTGCTCAGCCGATTTCTGCACGAGTTCGCCGGGATCGGTGCGGAGTGGACACCGGCCAACATCGCCAATGCGCTGATCGGGCAGGTGCGCGCGCAGATCGGCGACGGCCGCGCGATCTGCGGCCTGTCCGGCGGGGTCGATTCCGCGGTGGCCGCCGCCCTGGTGCAGCGCGCCATCGGTGACCGGTTGACCTGTGTCTTCGTCGACCACGGGTTACTGCGGGCCGGTGAGCGGGCTCAGGTGGAACGCGATTTCGTCGCTGCCACCGGAGCCAATCTGGTGACAGTGGACGCGGCGAAGACTTTCCTCGATGCGCTCTCGTGTGTGACCAACCCCGAGGGCAAGCGCAAGATCATCGGCCGCCAATTCATCCGGGCCTTCGAGGGCGCGGTGCTCGATATCGTGGGCGACACGGGTTCGCAGGTTCAGTTCCTGGTGCAGGGGACGTTGTATCCCGACGTGGTGGAGTCCGGCGGGGGCAGTGGCACCGCGAACATCAAGAGCCACCACAACGTCGGCGGCCTGCCCGACGACCTGACGTTCACCCTCGTCGAGCCGTTGCGGCTGCTGTTCAAAGATGAGGTGCGTGCGGTCGGGCGGGAGTTGGGTCTGCCGGAGGAAATCGTTGGGCGCCAACCGTTCCCGGGGCCTGGCCTGGGCATCAGGATCGTCGGGGAAGTCACCGCGGCACGGTTGGACACGTTGCGGCGCGCAGACTCGATCGCGCGCGAGGAGCTGACGGCGGCGGGGCTGGACAACCAGATCTGGCAATGTCCGGTGGTGTTGTTGGGCGATGTCCGTTCGGTGGGTGTGCAGGGTGACGGGCGCACCTACGGGCACCCGATCGTGTTGCGTCCGGTGTCCAGTGAGGACGCCATGACCGCAGACTGGACCCGGGTGCCCTATGAGGTACTGGAGCGCATCTCGACCCGCATCACCAACGAGGTGCGCGAGGTCAATCGCGTGGTGCTGGACATCACCAGCAAACCGCCCGGCACCATCGAATGGGAGTAGCCGCGCGGGGTGCGCGTGGCGGCCGCCTCCCAGCAGTCTCCTAGGCCGAGTTGACGAATTCACGCCTGCCGTAAGCAATGGTCGCGTCGTTCCAGCAACCGCCGGCGTCGGCGACGAGGCGGTGGGCGATATCGAGATCGCTTCGGTCTGCGACCAGGATCAAGGTGTGGTCGGTGGTGGTGACCGATCCGCCCAGCAACCGGTGGTGTGCGTCGGAATCGGCCACAAACGCATCATCGAAGCGCGCAACATCGATGCCGGGCACGGTGATGGTGATCGCGTTTGCCTCGGCGGCGTTCTCGGGCAGGTAGTCGAAGGTCAGCACCGCCTGTTGATCGAACTGACGGCCCAAGGCCTCGGCGGCGTGGTGCAACGTGGGCTCGTCGACGACGCAGAGATGAAATTGGCGCGCCCGTTCAAAGGTTGTCCGCTGTAGGCCCTCGGACCAGAATGCCCCGTCGACGGGCGTCGACCCCGTCACCGCGGCGGCGTTGAGCGCGATCGTCACATCGGCTTGCAGTTCGAACAGCGGCGACTCGTCGTCGGTGATGAATAGCTCGGCGGGATGGCAGGCCAGCTCGTCAGCGGTGGCCGGAGGGGCGGTTGCGACCACGAAATATGCCCCAATACACACCACAGGCCACACCAGCATCGAGCGCATAAAGCAGCCTCTCACGTTGCTTGACGGTTGTCGGAGGGCAGGTGTTTACTCGACTCAATCGAACATATTTTCGAATGATCCTGTCCCGGGAGGCTGGTTATGACTGTGGCTTTCGCCTCCGAACACCACCATGAAAAGCGTGCTGACCAGCTCGAATCGCTGCGCCGACGGATGGAAGCGATGTCCGGGGGAAGGGTCGCTGCCCATGCGGAGGATCTGGTGTCGGCAGGCTCGGCGCCGTTGCCCCGGGGAACGGTGGCGGTGCTGTCGGGAGCGCGGTCGATGCTGCTGCGCATGGTGGCCACGGTGACGGCCGACGGAGGCAACGCCGCCATCGTCGGCCAGCCGGATATCGGGTTGCTGGCGGCCGTGGAAATGGGAGCGGATTTGAGCCGGCTCGCCGTGATACCGGATCCCGGAAGTGATCCGGTGGAGGTGGCCGCGGTGCTCGTCGACGGCATGGATCTGGTGGTACTCGGCCTGGGCGGGCGTCGGGTGACGCGGACACGAGCGCGGGCGGTGGTGGCCCGTGCCCGTCATAAAGGGTGCACGGTGCTGGTCACCGACGGCGACTGGGAAGGGGCGTCGACGCGGCTGGAAGCCCGGGTCTGCGGCTATGAGTTCTCTCCGGGTCACCGGGGGGTGCCCGCCCCAGGGTTCGGGCGCATCAGTGAGGTGCGGTTGCAGATCAGCGGGTGCGGACGCGCGATCGGCCGGGTTCGCACCGGTTAATTCTGATGGCTCCTCCCTCTGACCCTTCTGGCTCCTCAGGTTCCTCAGGTTCCCGCGTTTTGGCGATCTGGTGCATGGACTGGCCCGCGGTTGCCGCAGCCGCGGCCGCCGGCCAGTCCGCGACGGCCCCGGTTGCGGTCACGTTGGCAAACCGGGTGATCGCCTGTTCGGCGACGGCTCGTGCCGCCGGAGTGCGGCGCGGGCTGCGGCGCCGGGAGGCGGCGGCCCGGTGTCCGCAACTGCATATCGCGACCGCCGATGCCGACCGCGACGCCCGCTTCTTCGAAGGGGTGGTCGCTGCGGTGGAAGATCTGGTGCCTCGCGTCGAGGTACTGCGGCCCGGGCTCCTGGTGCTGCCGGTGCGGGGGGCGGCCCGGTTCTTCGGCTCCGAGCAGCAGGTTGCCGAGCGGCTGATTGACGCGGTGGCCGCTGCCGGCGCCGAGTGTCAGGTGGGGATCGCCGACGGGTTGTCCACCGCGGTCTTCGCCGCGCGTGCGGGCCGCGTCGTGGAGCCGGGAGGCGACGCGCGATTCTTGTCTGCGCTGTCGATCCGCCAGCTTGCCACCGAGCCGAGCCTGTCCGGTCCGGGGCGGGATGAGTTGTCGGATCTGTTGTGGCGGATGGGGATTCGCACTATTGGGCAGTTCGGCGCGCTGTCCCGCACCGATGTCGCTTCCCGGTTCGGTGCTGATGCCGTGGCCGCGCACCGGTTCGCCCGCGGCGAGCCGGAACGGGCGCCATCCGGACGTGAACAGCCAGCGGAGCTCGGCGCCGTGCTGGACTGCGATCCACCGATCGACCGGGTCGACGCCGCGGCATTCGCCGGGCGCTCGCTGGCCGCCACGCTGCATCAGGCGCTGCTGGCCACCGGAGTGGGGTGCACCCGACTGGCCATTCATGCGGTCACCGCAACCGGCGAAGAACTGAGCCGGGTGTGGCGGTGTGCCGAGCCGTTGACTGAGGACGCCACCGCCGACCGGGTGCGTTGGCAGCTGGACGGGTGGTTGAGCCATCGGCTCGCGCGCGGTCGGCCGCTGGATGCCCCGGTGACGCTGTTACGGCTGCAGGCCGTCGAGGTGGTCTCGGCCGAGGCGCTGCAGCTGCCGCTATGGGGTGGTCTCGGCGAGGAGGACAGGCTTCGGGCCCGACGGGCACTGGTGCGGGTTCAGGGCTTGCTGGGTCCCGAGGCGGTGCAGGTGCCGGTGCTGTCCGGCGGTCGCGGGCCCGCCGAGCGCATCACGTTCACCCCGTTAGGTGACGAGCCGGTGCCGCGAACCGATCCGGGTCAGCCGTGGCCCGGGCAACTGCCCGAGCCGTCACCGTCGGTGCTGGTTGATGATCCAGTGGAATTACTTGATGATCAAGGGAATTCGATCCGAGTCACCAGTCGGGGGATGTTCTCTGCCGACCCTGCGCGCCTGACCGTCCCTGGTAGATGGGGGGGCCAGGACGACCAGCTGCGCTGGTGGGCCGGACCCTGGCCGGTCGACGAGCGGTGGTGGGATGCGCAGGCGGGGGGTGGTCGGGTCGCTCGTGCCCAGGTGCTGCTGGAGAGCGAGCGCGCGCTGCTGCTGTGCTACCGGCAGAGGAGGTGGTATTTGGAGGGAATCTACGAGTGACTTGTCGTTGGGAAGACCCCAGTTCAGGGTGCCAAGCGCCCGTCAGTCTGCTCTTGGTCGGCGCTGTCCCGATTTTCTTGGGCTGACACTTGGTCTCGGCGAGCTGCGGCTTGATGTTCTTGGGCGGCTCGCCCGTGCGCGACGGCGTCACCGATGTCGGCAATTTCCGCACGTCGATGGATATCAGCAGCTTGCAGGTGTGCGGTAGCAGACTCATCGTGCAGTCGGGCCGCCAAACGATGTGCGGATTCAGCGCGGGTATGCGCTTCCTTCGCGCGACGAGCGGCGAGTTGTGCATCGCCGGTGGTGACGGGCTTGCCATCGGCAAGATCGGCCCGCCGACGGATCAATTCGTCCCTACGTGCGGCGGCCAACTTGCCCGCAGCGTGCGTGGGTTGCGCCATAAGGCAACGCTAGACCGCTAGCATCGGCGCATCTGGCGTTTCCGGTTACGGGCAGATGAGCGAAACCGCACAGGCGCCGGTCAGGCCTTGGTGGGCCGCATCCACTTGGCGGAGTCACACACAAGATGGCACGTTCGTCCCAAAAATTTTCTCTCTAGCCCTTGCGCGATCGGCACCTGACCACTTAATTTATTTACAGCGGTGAAGTTCTGGTAACGCTGGGCGGCGACGAAGCATCCAGGCACAGGTCAACACCGGGGGAGCGGTCGCAATTCGCGGCCGGGAGGTAAGGGGACGATTTCGTGTCAGGATCGCTTTCAGCCGCGCGGCGAACAAACCTTGTTTCGGTAAAGAGTCCTCAGCCCACCACGGACGCCGGAGAGCGGGGCTGGGTGGCAGAGGCCTTGTGCCGGAGTGCAGATCCCGATCAACTTTTTGTGCGGGGGGCCGCGCAGCGCCAAGCAGCGTCGATTTGCCGCCACTGCCCTGTGATGAAGGAATGCGCGGCGGACGCGCTCGACAACAAGGTCGAATTCGGCGTCTGGGGCGGGATGACCGAGCGGCAGCGCAGGGCGCTACTCAAGGAACACCCTGAGGTTGTGTCCTGGTCCGAATTCTTGAACAAGCGCAGGGCACGCTCCACCGGATAGGTGCTGAACCACCGTTCTCCCGGCGCCCCGCCTGCCAGGATCAATTGCTCCGCCAAAGGCCTTCATCATTACTTTTTTGTTACAGCGACGAGCTCCGGTGCTGGTTTGAATCGTAAACCGTTGCGTTGCAGGCAATTTCTTGTCCGTACCGCCGGCCCGGGCGCTGATCGCTACGGGCACCAGGGCGGAATAGGGCAGAAATTCAGGCCGGGGGCCACGGAGGCGGCGCCGGCGGATTATCTCCGTCCCAGATATTGTGCGCCGCATTGCCTGGCCCGAGTAGACCTAATAGTCGGTGTGGCAGATATTCCAGTCCCACACCACCGTCGGGACTCAGCTCATCGTCGAGTGAACGCGGCCACCCGGTCGACGAACAGGTCGAAAAACGCCGTCGGATCGACATCAGCGCCGATCCGCGCGTTGGGTTCGCGGCCGCCCGACCAATCGGCGATCGTTGCGCCCCGGGCATCTGACCACGGCGGGGTCAAGTCGACCGTCACCGCCGCGGCGCGGGTCGTCACCAATTCTGGGTTCAGTGCGACCGCTGCCGCCAACGGGTCGTGCAGGAACGCGAGATACCCCAGACCGCGGTCGCGGTGGACCTCGAAGTAGAACCGCATTGCGTCCTCGATGAACCGTGCTACCGGAGACGGGCCGGACAGCCGGGCCAGGATGTCCGGCGTCATCGCGACAGTGCGGGTCAGGTCCAAGCCGCACACGATGGGAAGTCGCTGTTGGCCCGCCCATGCCGCGAAGACTTCGGCCGCCGCCTCAGGGTCCACCCGCACGTTCCATTCAGCGGCTCGATCGTCGTCGGCCCCGCGGCCGTAGCTCCCGCCCATGATCACCAGCCGGTCCATCAGTCGCGGCAGCGCGGGCTCGGCGCGCAGCGCCAGCGCCACGTTGGTCAATGGCCCGGTCGCGAGCCCGATCAGCTCGCCGGGATAGCTGTGTGCGGCGCGCACCCAGGCCGTCGCGGCGTCGTGGTCGGTAATGCGTCGTCCGCTGGGCGGCAGCTGTGCATAACCTAAACCGTTGGGGCCGTGGAAATTTCCGCGTGATGGATATTTTCCGCTGAGTGGCCCATCGGCGCCTCGCGACACGGGTATGTCGCCGGCCCGGCACAGATCGAGCAAGCCGAGATTGTTCGCGCATACCTGGTCCACCGAGATGTTGCCGCCGGTCGAGGCGATGCCGACCACATCGGCGTCGCTGGCCAACAGGTAGATCAGGGCGATCGCGTCGTCGATGCCGGTGTCGACATCAGCGAACACGGCGCTCACCGGCGCTACAGTACGCCGGGATTACGCTGACCTGATGCGCAAACCTCCCGAGGACGACCTGAAGCCGCATTTCGACGATATACAGGCGCACTACGACCTCTCGGACGACTTCTTCCGGCTGTTCCTTGATCCCACCCAGACCTACAGTTGCGCCTACTTCGAGCGCGACGACATGACACTGGAAGAGGCGCAGATCGCCAAGATCGACCTGGCGCTGGGCAAACTCGGACTGCAGCCGGGCATGACACTGCTCGACGTCGGCTGTGGCTGGGGCGCCACCATGCTGCGTGCGCTGAACTCCTACGACGTCAACGTCATCGGCCTCACCTTGAGTCGGAACCAGGCCAATCACGTCGAGCAACTGCTCGCGAACGCCGACAGCCCTCGGTCCAAACGGGTTCTGCTGCAAGGGTGGGAGCAGTTCGACGAGCCGGTCGACCGGATCGTGAGCATCGGGGCGTTCGAGCATTTCGGGCATGAGCGCTACGATGCGTTCTTCGCGCTCGCGCATCGTCTGCTGCCCGAGGATGGAATCATGCTGCTGCACACCATTACCGGGCTGCACCCGTTGGAGATGAAGGATCGCGGCATACCCTTGACGTTCGAGTTCGCGCGATTCGTCAAATTCATTGTCACCGAGATCTTTCCGGGCGGGCGGTTGCCGTCGATCCCCATGGTCCAGGAGCGGGCCACCGCGAACGGCTTCAACATCAGCCGCGTGCAGTCACTGCAGCCGCACTACGCGAAGACTCTCGACATCTGGTCGGCGGCACTTGAGGCGCACAAAGACCAGGCCATTGCGGTGCAATCCGAAGAGGTGTACGAGCGCTACATGAAGTACCTGACCGGCTGCGCGGCGATGTTTCGCTCCGGACACGTCGACGTCAACCAGTTCACCTGCGAAAAATAGTTACCAGTGCACGCCGGGCACCCGGCGCACCAACCGCCGGACGCCGCGGGGGACGCGCACCCGGGTGACCGCGCGGGCCGGACGCTTTGGCCGCCGACGGGGAAGCGGTTCGGCCGCAACGGGTTCCTCGACGCCTCGGGCGGCGGGCGAGTCTGGGTAGCCCAGATAGAGCTGGTGCAGAATCCGGCGCGACAGCGTGGGCGTGAAGTAGTGGCCGGCTTCGGCGAGCGTGCCCATCGGGGTGTCGATCCGCACCGGCTTCTCAACCAGGCCACGAACCACCATCGCCGCTGCGCGTTCGGCGCTGATGGCCGGGACCGGGTTCAGCCGCTTTGACGGCGCGATCATCGGCGTGGACACCAGCGGCATATGGATGTTGGTGAAGGTGATGTGGTCGGACAGCGTCTCGGAAGACACCACGTCGGCAAACGCGTCCAACGCCGCTTTGGTGGGCAGATACGAGCTGTACTTGGGATTGCGGGCCAGTACACCGGCGCTGGAAACGTTGACGACGTGACCGAACCGTCGCTCTCGCCAATGCGGTAGTAACGCCAACACCATTCGCACCGCACCGAAGTAGTTGACCGACATCACCCGCTCGTAGTCGTGCAGTCGGTCGGTGGAGTTGACCACCGAGCGGCGGATCGACCGGCCGGCATTGTTGACCAGGTAGTCGACGTGGTCGAAGCGGCCCAGGATGTCTTTGACGGTGGCCTCCACCGACGCGGAATCAGTGACGTCGCAGGTGAAGGCA
>JAVROG010000590.1:0-5987 GCA_032162865.1 Mycobacterium sp.
ACGGCGGGCAACCGTTCATCGAACTCGGAACGGCCTGGCGCCACGAACGGGATGCGGGCGTCGCGGATCCGGCGTTTAGCGCGGACCAGGCGTTGGGCCAGGGTGGCAGCAGGTATCGAAAAGGCCCGGGCGATGGCGGCGGCGTCGATACCGAGCACCGTCTGCAGCATCAGCGGCGTGTGGCAGTTGGCGGCGATCGCCGGGTGTGCACATACCAGCATCAGCTCCAGCCGACGATCTGGGAGCTTGCCAAAACTGTCGAATTCTGTTGCGAAGAAATCTTTTTCGGACAGTGGTTCGCTCAGCCGGTAGGCGTGCGATTTCCAGTGGTCGCGCAGCCGGTTGCGGGCCACGGTGAGAATCCAGCCTTCCGGGTTTGCCGGTATACCTTCTGCCGGCCATCGGGTCAGCGCACGCTCCAGCGCGTCGGCGATTGCGTCCTCGGCCGCGGGGATGTCGCCGGTCGGTGCGGCCAGCAGCGCAAGCAACCGACCATAGGACTCCCGAACCAGCCCGGCCACCCGGGCCGACGCCTCACTCAGGCTGGTACCAACCTTTACCACTGGCGTAAGTCACTGCTACGGGCCGGATTTCGATCGATCCCCACTCGGCGGCGGGGCACCGTCTCGCCCACGACAGCGCGGCATCCAGGTCGGGCACGTCGAGGACGAATACCCCGCCAAGACGTTCCTTGGTATCGGCGAATGGACCATCCTGGATCCTCGGGGTCCCATCACGCGCGGTGAACGTGGTGGAGGCAACGGCGGATTGCAGCACCTGGGTGCCGACCAGTACGCCGGCCGCATCGAGGTCGTCGGCGTACTTTGCGAACGCCGCCCGAGCGGGTGCCATGTCTTCTTCGGTCAGTCCGATCTCGCCACCCTCTTGATAATGCATGAGCAGGCAGTACTGCATGATGGTGTCCCCTTTCGAGTTGATGGTGTCACCGATATGACGATTGACGCGACGCCCAATCGACATCTGGGTTATCGAATTGACGAGAATGCCTGATATGCGCCGCACCTTCGAAGATCTGGTAGCCGAGGCCGACTCGGCGTCCGTAGCCGGCTGGGATTTCTCCTGGTTCGACGGCCGAGCGACCGAACAGCGCCCGTCCTGGGACTATCAGCGGCTGATGAGCGCCCGATTGGCCAGCGTGGAGGCGGCGCTGGACCTTCAGACCGGCGGCGGCGAGGTGCTGGCCGGAGCCGAGAAGTTTCCGCCCACGATGGCAGCGGTGGAGTCGTGGCCTCCCAACGCGACGTTGGCGACCGGACTCCTGCATCCGCGCGGGGTGGTCGTGGTGGCCACTCCCGCCGAGTCGGCGCTGCCATTCGCCGACGAGGCGTTCGACCTGGTGACCAGCCGGCATCCCAACACTGTGGCGTGGACCGAGATCGCCCGGGTGTTGCGCCCCGGCGGCACCTATCTCGCCCAGCACATCGGTCCGGCCACCGTATCCGAGCTGGTCGAGTACTTCATCGGGCCGCAGCCCGAAGCCTGGGCTCGACGTGACCCGGACAACGAACGGGCTCAAGCGGAAGCCGCCGGCCTGCAGATCGTGGATATGCGGCTGGAGCGGCTGCGCCAGGAGTTCTTCGACATCGGGGCCGTCGTCCACTTCCTGCGCAAAGTGATCTGGATCGTCCCCGACTTCACCGTCGAGCGGTATCTCCCGCGGTTGCGTGAACTCCACGAGCGCATCGAGGCCGACGGGCCTTTCGTCGCGCACTCCGCCCGGGTGCTCGTTGAGGCACGCAAAGCCGAATGATCACCCCTCGGCGCGGAGTACGTCCAGCGCGTGCTGCAGGTCGGGCGGATACGGGCTGACGATTTCTATTCGCCGCCCGTCTGCCGGATGTGCAAAGGCCAGTGACCGCGCATGGAGCCATTGGCGTTCCAGGCCAAGCCTTTTCGCCAGCTTGGGGTCGGCGCCATATACGAGGTCCCCGCAGCACGGGTGATGCAACGCGGCACAATGCACCCGAATCTGGTGAGTACGACCGGTTTCCAGGTGGACATCGAGCAGGCTGGCCGCGACGAACGCATCGACCGTGTCGTAGTGGGTGACGCTGTCCCGGCCGTCCCTGGTCACCGCGAACTTCCACTCCGGGCCGGGGTGCCGGCCGATCGGTGCGTCAATCGTTCCGCTGGAGGGATCCGGATGTCCTTGCACCAGTGCGTGATAACGCTTGTCAACGGTGCGTTGCTTGAAGGCCCGCTTGAGTACGGTGTACGCGCGTTCGGAGATCGCTACCACCATCACTCCGGAGGTCCCAACGTCCAGGCGATGCACGATCCCTTGGCGTTCGTGCACACCCGACGTGGTGATCCGGTACCCCGCAGCCGCTAATCCGCCCAGCACCGTCGGCCCGGTCCAGCCCACGGAGGCGTGTGCGGCGACCGCTGCCGGCTTATCGACGGCGACGATGTCGTCGTCGGAGTACAGAATCGTCATGCCCTCGATGTCGACGGGCGTGTTCTCCGGCGGTTTGGGCGGCTCCGGCAGCCGCACCTGCAACCAGGCTCCGGAGTTCAGGCGATCGGATTTTCCGGCCAGCACGCCGTCGATTTCGACACCGCCGTTTTCGGCCAGCGCTGCCGCGGCGGTGCGGGACAGTCCCAGCAGCCGGGCCAGGCCGGCGTCAACACGCAGACCCGCCAACCCTTCCGGGACCGGCATCGAACGGTCACTCATCGGGGTGGGTGGCCTGACTCCGACCGCCCGGGTCCACGTCGGCGTTTCGCCGGCCCACGGTGTCGAAATCGAAGCCGAAGACGGACAACACCACCAGCAGGATGGCGCCGCCCACTACCGAAGGATCGGCGACGTTGAACACCGGCCACCAACCGACGGACAGAAAGTCCACCACGTGGCCGCGCAACGGGCCGGGCGCGCGGAAGAATCGGTCGACTAGGTTGCCCATGGCACCGCCCAGGATCATCCCCAGACCCAGCGCCCACCAGGGTGAGACCAGCCGTCGCCCCATCCAGAAGATGCCGACTACAACGCAGGTCGCGATCAGGGTGAGCACCCAGGTATATCCGGTCGCCATGGAGAACGCAGCGCCCGAATTGCGCACCAGCGTCCAGGTCACCGTGTCGCCGATGATCGACACCGGCTGACCCGGCGGCAGCAGTTTGACGGCCAGCACTTTAGTGACGATGTCCAGCAACAGCACCACCGCGGCAACCGACAAGAGCAGGCGCAGCCGCTTTTGCGGCGCCTGCGGCGCGGCAGCCTCGGGTTTGCCTGCTTCCTCGGCGTCACCGGCTGAAGTCAGCGGATCGGCGGATCCTGTTGGTTCGTCAGGCACCCCACCATCATCCACTAGTGGTGATCGCAAGTCCGGCGGTGGCCGGGCGCAGCGGGTCACCACCATCGGGCCGTGGTGATCGCAGGTCACCCCGCGTACGGGATGATCCCCTCATGGGCCGCGTCACCGTCATCACCACCGGGGGAACGATTTCGACGAGTACCGGCGCCGACGGTGTGCTCCGGCCCGCCCACACCGGTGCGGACCTCGCGAGGGGACTCGACGTCGATGTCGTCGACTTGATGGCGGTCGACAGTTCCGACCTCACGCCCATCGACTGGGATCGAATCCGCGGTGCGCTGCACGCCACGATCGCCGATCACGGCAACGATCTGGACGGCATTGTGATCGCCCACGGCACCGACACCATGGAAGAAAGCGCGCTGTGGCTGGAACTTACCTATTCGGGAAATGTGCCGGTCGTGCTGACCGGGGCGATGCGCAGTGCAGACGCGCCCGACGCCGACGGTCCCGCCAACCTGCGCGACGCGGTCGCGGTGGCGGCCAGTCCGGATGCTCGCGACCTCGGGGCATTGGTGTGTTTCGCCGGCCGGGTCTTGCAGCCGTTGGGGCTGCGCAAGGTCGCGACACAAGACCTCAGCGGTTTCGCCGGGCAGTTGGTGGGGACCGTCCATGGCGACGTTTCGTTGACGGGGGCCAAGGTACGGCCGTTCGTCGGCGATCTGAACGCCGCCGAAGCACCGCGGGTCGACATCGCCGCCGCATATCTGGGAAGCGACGCGGTGGCGCTGGATGCCTTCGCGGCGGCCGGCGCACGGGCCGTGGTGCTCGAAGCGTTGGGGTCGGGAAATGCGGGGGTCGCCGTGGTCGACGGCGTCCGCCGGCTGTCCCGTGCCGGGGTGACGGTCGCGGTGTCCACGCGGGTGCCCAGCGGTCGGGTGAGTGCGGGTTACGGTCCAGGACATGATCTGGTGCAGGCTGGCGCGCTGATGGTGCCGCGACTCGCGCCGTCGCAGGCTCGGGTGCTGCTGATGGCGGCGCTGGCCGCCGGGCTACCCGTCTCCGACGTCGTCGACCGCTGGGGCTGAATCCTGCCGAACCGTCAGTGCGCCGACGTACTCGGGCCAATCCAGGCTGTCGACCGGGTTGGCGACGTTGAGGTCGCCGGTGTCGATGGGGAAGGTGCGCGCTTGACCGGCGCCCGAACTGCGGGTCTCGAACCGGACGGTGACCACGCCATGGCCGGCACCCTGGACCCAGCCGTACCCGAAGTCGCGGTGCACCACGTCATCGCCGATCCGCCATGCCGAGCTGTCGTGTCCACTCAGCAGCGCCGCGCGCATGGTCGCCGCTATGTCATCGTCCTGATGATTCGCCTCGGCCGTCGCGGGCGGCAGGTCCAGATCGGGAAACAACGACTCCTGGCGAACGTCGCTGAGTCCCGAAAAACCCACCCCGAGAAGGCGGATGGGCCCGATCTGCAGGGGGTCCAGCAGCAACCGGCGGGCCACCGCAACGAGTGCGCCCGCTTCGGTGGTCGCGTAGGGCAGCGTCGCCGATCGGGTCAGCGTGCTCATGTCCGATTTTTTCAGCTTCACCGTGACGGTGCGGGCCCCGCGACCGTCTTTCAGTAACCGCCGATGCGCGTGCTCGGCGATCGGCTCGATCGCCTCACGCAGCTGATCCATGGTGGTCAAATCCGTCGCGAATGTCGATTCGGCGCTGATCTGTTTGGCTTCGGCACGTTCCGCGACCGGACGGTCGTCGATGCCACGGGCGAGCCGGTGCAGTGCGGGACCGACGGTGGCGCCCAAGATGTTCGCCACCTCCGCATCACTCAGCGCGGCGAGCTGCCCGATTGTCTCGATCCCGAGCCGGTGCAATTTCTCCCCGGCGACCGGACCTATCCCCCACAATCGCCGGACCGGCAGCCCGTCGAGCAGTAGTTGTTGCTCGGCGCGCCGGACGACCCGGATCCCATCGGGTTTGGCCAAGTCGGAGGCGATTTTGGCAATCTGCTTGCCCGATCCCGCACCCACCGAGGCGACCAGGCCAGTCTCCTCACGCACCCGTCGTCGCAGTTCCTCGCAGAACGCCTCGACCTCGTCGGCCGAAGCCCCGGCCAATTGAGCGGGTTCCCCGAATGCCTCATCGAAAGACAGCTGCTCGACGATCGGCATCAGGCGGCGTACCACGTCGAAGACCCGCCGACTGGCCACGCCGTACACCACACCACGGGGCGGCAACACCACCGCCGTCACGCCGACCTGCCTGCGGGCCTGGTGCATCGGCATCGCCGACCGAGCACCGAACACCCGCGCTTCGTAGCTCGCGCCGGCCACCACTCCCCGACCACCCAGGCCGCCAACCAGCACCGGACGCCCCCTCAGGGTCGGCCGGGTGAGTTGTTCAACGGAGGCGAAGAACGCATCCATGTCCAGGTGCAGCACCCATCGGGACTCCACGGTTGTCGATGCTATTGGGCGGGTGCAATCGGGGCGCTGAGATCGACTCCCGTCGTGTCACGTTTTCCCGTAGCGGCGGGATCGACGATCAGAAGAAACGACGGGCTAATTCAGCACCCGGTGTCGAAAAAAGTCATTACCGAGGCTTAAGTATTGTATTAGGCGCATGTTTAATAGGCAGCTCATTTGTCCATTCCTTCCCCCTTCAGCGCATGCCGGTATACGTTTTGACAATCGGGTCAAG
>JAVROG010000591.1:0-10779 GCA_032162865.1 Mycobacterium sp.
CCGCCACAGCGTCTTTCGCGTCTGCCCCGCGTCGCAGGTGACCTCCCGCGTCGCGGTCACCAGGGTCGGGAACAGGCTGGTCGCGACCTGTTCGCGCACCGCGGCCGGCAGGTCGGTCATCTGGTGGGGATCGGCGATCAACCGTCCGTAGTACTGGTGCGCGAGCTGTTTGGCCCGAAAAGCCGGCAAGCCCAGGTCCGCCACGGCGGCCGCGCGACCCGCCGCGTCGAGGTCGGCCCGGTGCCGCGGCGGTCGCCGAACCGAGCCGCGTGGCGACGGCTCCTCGAACACCAATTCTTGGACCATGACCAGTCCAGTATCAGGGCAACAGCGTCAAAACCGTCCACGCGGCCACCGCAGACGGCAGGACGCCGTCGAGCCGGTCCATCAGACCGCCGTGGCCGGGCAGTAGCCGGCCCATGTCTTTAATGCCCAGGTCCCGCTTCACCTGGGACTCGATCAGGTCGCCGAGGGTGGTGGTGAGCACAAAAAGCAGCCCCAGGAGGGCACCGACCCACGGCCTTTCACCGGCCAGGAACGTAGCCGTCAGAATCGTTGCGGTGATCCCGCAGACCAGCGAACCTCCGAAGCCCTCCCATGACTTCTTCGGACTGATCGCCGGAACCATCGGATGTTTGCCGAACAGCGCGCCCACCGCGTATCCGCCGGTGTCGGACGAGACCACCGCGATCATCATGCAGAACACCCACCCAGGGCCATGAGGGTCGTAGACCAGCATCGCGGCGAATGATGCGAACAGCGGTACCCATACGCACAGGAAGACGGTGGCCGAGACGTCGCGCAGGTAGGTGCTCGACGGCGGCGCGCCGACACTGCCACTGCCCTCGCTGCCCTGGCGGCCCTGAGACCGCTCGTCTTGCATGAAAAGCCGCCAGATCATGCAGACGACGACCATACAACCGAAGCCGGCCAACGCACCGATGGCGCGATACGGCCAGGTCAGCCAGACCGTCGCTTGGCCGCCGATCAGCAACGGGATGACCGGAATCAGATAACCCGCTGTGCGCAGTCGTCGCACCACCTCGTGGCTGGCCAACAGGGCGGCCCCGGCGCAAAACAAGACCCAGAAATGCGGCGCCCACAGCAACGTCGCGACGAGGACTGCGCCGATGCTGGTACCCACCGCGATCGCCGCGGGCAGATCACGGCCGGCTCGGGACTTCTTCTTCGGCGGCTGCTGCGCTGCGTCGACCGGCTCGTCAGGCGGGGTGCCAGTGTCGGCGTCAGTGGTTGCCACGGATTTGAATGGAGTTGGCTGCTGGGGGTCCTCAGACCTCCAGTAGCTCGCCTTCTTTGTGTTTGACCAGGTCATCGATCTGCGCAACGTATTGGTGGGTGGACTTTTCCAGGTCTTTCTCCGCGCGGGCGACCTCGTCCTCGCCTGCCTCGCCGTCCTTGCGGATGCGATGCAGTTCTTCCATCGCTTTACGACGGATGTTGCGCACCGAAACCCGCGCATCCTCCCCTTTGGATTTGGCTTGCTTGACCAGTTCGCGCCGACGTTCTTCGGTCAGCTGGGGCACCGCGATCCGGATGAGGGTGCCGTCGTTGGAGGGGTTGAGCCCGAGGTCGGAGTTGCGAATCGCCGTCTCGATGGCGTTCAGCTGGGCGGCCTCGTAGGGCTTGATGACGACGAGGCGCGCTTCGGGGACGTTGATGCTGGCCATCTGGGTGATCGGAGTGGTTGCGCCGTAGTAGTCGATGGCGATGCGGGAGAACATGCCTGGGTTTGCACGGCCGGTACGAATGGTCGACAGGTCATCCCGGGCCACCGATACGGCCTTTTCCATTTTCTCTTCCGCATCGAAGAGAGCCTCGTCAATCATTTGCGCTGCTCCTCTCCCCCGCAAGCGGGAGGTACCCCCACATCGCGGGCTCTGCATCGTCGTCAGCGCGAATCATGTCTTCCCCTCAGGTGGTGACCAGCGTCCCGATTTTCTCCCCAGCGACCGCTCGGGCGATATTGCCGTCGGTCAGCAGGTTGAACACCAGGATTGGCATGCCATTGTCCATACACAGACTGAACGCGGTGGCGTCGGCTACCCGCAACCCACGGTCGATGACCTCGCGGTGGCTGATCGCCGTGAACAGTTCAGCCTCCGGGTTGTCGCGCGGATCCTCGGCGAATACACCGTCGACCGCCTTTGCCATCAGGACCACTTCGGCGCCGATTTCCAACGCCCGCTGCGCCGCAGTGGTGTCGGTGGAGAAGTAGGGCAGGCCCATGCCGGCGCCGAAGATCACCACCCGACCCTTCTCCAAGTGGCGCACTGCCCGCAAGGGCAGATAGGGCTCGGCAACCTGACCCATCGTTATGGCGGTCTGGACGCGGGTGGCAATGCCTTCCTTCTCGAGGAAGTCCTGCAGCGCGAGGCTGTTCATGACGGTGCCGAGCATGCCCATGTAGTCCGACCTGGTGCGCTCCATGCCGCGCTGCTGTAGCTGCGCTCCGCGGAAAAAATTGCCACCGCCGATCACGACGGCAACCTGCGCACCGCCGCGAACCACCTCGGCGATCTGCCGGGCTACCAGTGCGACAACATCGGGATCAAGTCCGACCTCGCCGCCCCCGAACATCTCGCCACCCAGTTTGAGCAGCACTCGCGAATACTTGGACGAGGGGGCCGCAGACACACCATTAGTTCTCGAAGACGCTTGCTTCGGAGCCGCCGAGCCGGCAGCTGGCGTTTGCCCGGGCTCCGTCATCAGTCTCCTCGCACGACAGTGCCATCCCGGCAGTGACCCGGCACGGCGCCTACCAATCCTGCCTCATTGTCGCGCTCTGTCGCGGGCGGGGTGCACTATTCGACCAGCGGGATCGCTGGCCCGCGCCTCGGCCGGTGGTGGGGCGGACGGCACATGTTTGACCGTGCATCGGTTCGGGAACCCGCTGCAGGCGGCGGTGAGATGGAGTCTTAAAACACAGGGCCCGCATCGCCATGATTCAGACCGATCGCTGTATCGATCGGGTGTACTCAAGCGCTTGAAATATCAGCGCGTCAGTACGGGCAACTCAGGAGGAATTCATGGGCGACAGCAACAACTCTGGACCGGCTGAAGCAGCCAAGGGCGTAGTCGAGGATGTCAAGGGCAAAGCCAAGGAAGCAATCGGGACCGTGACGGGTAAAGGCGACCTGATCAACGAGGGCGAAGCCCAGCAGGACAAGGCAGAGGCACAGCGCGACGCGGCAAAGAAAGAGGCGCAGGCAGAAGCAGCCCGCGGCGCCGCGGGTGTCGCGGAGGAGCGTCAGAAGTCCAACCAGTAGAACTTGATTCAAGGATGGGCCCGGTCTGTGTATACGGACCGGGCCCATCGAACTTTCCGGGTCCGTAACAAAACTGGAATAATCGCCAGTCGGGGGTCACTAGGCACCACCGGAGGATTTGGAGGGGCAGTGGACGTTCTTCTGCTCACCGATGCGACCGATTTCCAATACGCATTGCCGAACCTTGATTCATTCGCACTCACGGTGCGGAGAGCACCGCTAGTCGATGAGGACGAGGGAGCGATCGTCGGCGCCGATGTAGCGATCGTCGATGCCCGCACCGACCTGGTGGCCGCCCGGATGGCATGCCGACGGCTGACAGCCACCGCGCCGGCGCTTGCCGTGGTGACGGTGGTCTCGCCGGCCGACTTCGTGGAGGTCGAGGTCGACTGGAACTTCGACGATGTACTGATGGCCGCGGCCGGGGCGGCCGAACTGCAGGCACGGTTGCGGTTGGCGATTACACGTCGGCGCAACGCCGTCGGCGGCACACTGCAATTCGGCGACCTCATCCTGCACCCGGCCAGCTACACGGTGTCTCTGGACGGTGCAGATTTGGGCCTCACGCTCACCGAGTTCAAATTGCTGAATTTCCTTGTGCAGCATGCCGGTCAGGCGTTCAGCCGCACCCGACTGATGCACGAGGTTTGGGGCTATGAGAGCAACGGCCGTGTTCGAACCGTCGACGTCCACGTGCGGCGCCTGCGCGCCAAACTCGGCACCGCCCACGAATCGATGGTCGACACCGTGCGCGGCGTGGGCTACATGGCAGCCTCGCCGCCACAACCCCGTTGGTTGGTCGGTGAGCCGATCCTGACTCCCGTGTGGGAGACCGAGACGCCTGAGGTCAAGCACGACTCGATCGCACGATGACCGCTCAGCCTCAGCCTCAGCCGAACACCGGCAGTGCCCGCTTACGGGCCAGCGCATCCATGCCGCGTTGAATGCTGTCCTCCACCTCGCGGTACTTGGCCTCGATGTAGTCGTCGTCATCCGCGCGGTCGGCGTCGTTGTCGATTTCGACCGGAGGCATGAATCTGGTCCTGATCTTGGCGGGCAGCGGCAACTGCGGCAGGGCCGCCGGCGCGATGCCCCAGGGCAGTGAAATCGCCACGGGAAACACCTTGAGTCGCAGCAACTTATCCAGGCGCAGAGCCCGCGACAGCCGATCGCCCCGGATCAGCACCGGCATGGCGTCGGCACCGCCGACGGTGGCGATTGGCACGATCGGTACCCCGGCTCGGATCGCCATCTTCACAAAACCCTTGCGGCCGGCCAGGTTGGCGCAATCCCGCTCCACCCAGGGCCGCAGGGAGTCCACCTCGCCGCCGGGCCACAGTGCGACGTCGCGGCCCTCGGCTAACGCCGTCGCGATCGCGTCGGGAGCAGCCGGCAGTACGCCCATCGCCCGGAAATACCGCCCGATACCCGGAATAGCCATCAGGGCGTCGTGCGCCGTTCCGTGCAACGGGCGGTCGGGGCCAAAGCGGCGCCACCACTGCAGGCCGACCGTCCACGCGTCCCACACGAACGGAGCACCGGAATGGATGCCGATCAACAGCACCGGTGACTCCGCCACGTTTTCCCAGCCGTCGATCTCCATCCGGAACCAGTAGTCCACTAGCACATTCCAGAAGAATTTCTGGCGCTGCATGGTGGTCTCGTTCTGGCCGTCGAGATCCCATTGACCGGCCCGGTCGGCCACCCAGCCGCTCACTCCGCCATCTTGTTCGTCGCGCTTGTCCTGCATGGCCACCCGCGCTCTTTCCGCGTGGCGCTGCGCCTGCTCGACAACTTTTTTGGGCCGGTGATCGGTGTCAGTCATAGCGACTCGGATACCCAGATCGCGCATATACAACTCAGATATTGCCGCCCGATGATCCGAGCGACCGGAGCCGAAGTGAAAGCCTCCCCGCGCCATGGCCGTGGCGCGGGGAGGCGAAACTCAGCTATTTACTGATTTAGGTGTGCGCCGGCGAGTTCGGCGTCATACCGGGAGCCGGGCTCGGCATTTCACCGGGCGCCGGGTTCGTCTGGCCGGGCACTGTCTGGCCGGGCATCACCTGACCGGGCACGGCGTTCGGCGCCGGGGCGCTGGCCGGGTTGCCCTCCCAGACCAAGACGTCCTGCATGCCGTCGTTGTAGACAACGCCGGTCGGGGCTGCACCGGTCACGTCGAAGTAGATCTTGCCGGTCGCAGCGCCACCCTGGGTGATCGGCGCGGGGCTAACTCCCTGCGGAGTGGCCGGAGCACTGATCACGCGGTAGTTCTGCTCCCCGGCGCGCGCATTGAAGTTCGACACGACCGGGGTCACGATGCCGCTGTTGGCCTGGACGTTCACGTCCGCCTCCCACAGCTTCCCCTTTGGCGTGTAGCCGGGGATCGTGACGGTGGCCGGCTGCAGGTTGCTGACGGTGTAGGCGGTGACCAGGGGGCCGTCGACCAGAGTCTCGGGAGTTCCGAGGCCCTCGGTGATGGTGGGCGCGGCCGAAGACGTGGCTGCGCCGAAAAGGCCTACGGCGGCTATGCCGGCGGCACCAAGAACGGTCTTTGCGGTGGTAGTAGTGAACTTCACTCTGAATCCTCTCGTCGGTGACGTTCGAAGCAGTCAGTACCCTCGGTAGGGCGCTTAACTGCGCACCGATGGCAATACCCCACCAACACAAGCTCAAACACCCGCAGCAACGCGAATTGCATTGTGCGGCGCTATGACCTGCACGAACTACGCGAAGATGATCTGGGCCACATCGCAATTCGCACAACTCCGGTCACACCGGCATCACTTACTTTCAGGAAACCCAAATATCACAGTACGCCTCGCGCGACTGGCGATGGCCGAATAATCGTTGATTGCAACGGCAATTGGATGCAGAAGACCAGGTAGACCGCCAAAATTATTGCTGGACTTATTGATTAGCGCGGTGCGAACCCCTGCGTAGTGAAAAGCGTTATCCACGTTCGGGATAGACAGCTGTCGGCAAAGACTATTTGTCGGCAATGCCGCAGTGTCAAGTCAAGCGGCCAGTGGCTGTGCCATCGCTGCTCAGCGGGTGGTTTGGCCGGCACTGGTGCGGGTATATGCCAGCTGGATTTGACAATCGCAGCAACAAACCTGTGTGTCAGATCAAGGAGGGCGACAACGATGCGGACGAATCACGATCATGACGCGCTACCTGGACCGGCGACGTTGCCGGCGTTACTGCGATTGCCGGGTCGTGCACCGGGAGCCGCTCACCCAGCAAGTGACGGCAGTCAAGGCCTGGCTCGCTGACTACGCCATCAGCCCGGAGTTGACGATGAGCCTTCGCGCCAACGGATACGGACTGCTGTTTAGATCCGAGCGCGCCCGTTCGGCGTAGCCACAGCTCAATCGGCGTCGGGAGTATGTCAACATACTTGATATGGGTCACGCCGACGACGCCCCGCTGGGCTACCTGCTCTACCGGGTTCAGACCGCGCTGCGGCCCGAGGTTACGGCCGCGTTGAGCCCTCTGGGCCTGACGCTCCCCGAATTCGTCTGCCTGCGAATACTCTCCCAGTGGCCCGGGTCGTCGAGCGCCGACTTGGCGCGGCAGGCAAGTGTCACGCCGCAGGCCATGAACACGGTGCTGCGCAAGCTGCAAGACCTCGGCGTTGTGGAGCGACCGGCATCGGTGTCCTCCGGCCGGTCGCTGCCCGCGTCGCTGACCGACCCGGGCCAGGCCCTGCTGACACGCGCGGAGGCGGTCGTGCGCGCGGCGGACGCCCGCCTACTCGGCAGGCTGACCGAGGCTCAGCAGCGCGAGTTCAACCGCATGCTGGAGAAGTTGGGCTCCGACTGAGCGGTTACCGGGAGTCCTGGATGCGCGCCCACGGCCGGGCCTCTTCGAGCTCATAAGCCAACTCCAGCAAGCGCGCTTCTGCGCCGATGGCGGTTGAGAGCATCATGCCCACCGGCAAGCCCGCGGCGGTTTGAGCCAGCGGTAGTGAGATCGCGGGCTCGCCGGTGACGTTCTGCATTGGCGTAAACGCGAC
Source organism: Mycobacterium sp. (assembly GCA_032162865.1). Taxonomy (GTDB): domain Bacteria; phylum Actinomycetota; class Actinomycetes; order Mycobacteriales; family Mycobacteriaceae; genus Mycobacterium. The sequence goes on from JAVROG010000591.1 coordinate 7,303, forward strand.
CCAACTGGACAGTCGCTCCAGTACTTGCTGGTAGTCGGCCGGATCGAGATAGCCGACGCGCGGCGACTCATCGGCGACCGTCGGCGTGAGGGCGGCATCGTAGGAAGCAAAGAAGGTTGCGCTCCGCCGCCGCGCCGCGCGCAACCTCACGATCGCCGCCGGTAAACGGTGCAAGTTGCGGGTGGCGTGCTGGGCCAGGCCCAGGGTCAGGTTATCCAGCCTGGTGCGGTCAAAAGACTGGCCGAACATGAGCCGTGCGGTGCGTACCTGTGCCAGCGCCAGCATTCCCCAGAACAGGACGAAATCGTCGCCGAAACTGGCCGCCACCGGAGGGGTTTCGACGTGCTCGATGCGGTGCCCGAGTTCCTCCAGCAGGCCGGCAGCTTTGAGCGTCAAGTCCCTGACTTCGGGGCTGGCTTCACGGTCGACCGACCGGGTCAGCACGGCGATCTTGAGCCGCTGCTTACCGGGCCGGGTGACGTCGCCGATCGGCGGCAACTTTGGGTGTCGGAAGGCGCGCTCGGCTTCGCGGTAGAACGCGGCGGTGTCGCGGACCGAGCGGGTCAGGACCCCGTTGGCGACGATGACCACCGGCATCCGGCGCAGCTCTGGGTCCAGCGGCAACCGACCGCGTGACGGCTTGAGCCCGACCAGCCCAGTGCAGGATGCCGGAATGCGGATCGAGCCGCCGCCGTCGTTGGCGTGCGCGATCGGCACCGCACCGGCTGCGACGAAGGCCCCCGACCCTGACGACGAGGCGCCCGCTGTGTAATCGGTGTTCCACGGGTTACGCACCGGCCCCAGCCGAGCATGCTCGGCAGCGGCGCTGAAGCCGAACTCCGACAGCTGGGTTTTGCCCAGCGAGATCAGCCCGGTGCTCTGCACCACCCGCACCAGGTCGCTGTCCGCCTTGGCCGGGTACGGTTCCCACGCATCGGCGCCGCGCATCGACGGCTGCCCGGCGACGTCGACGTTGTCCTTGATGAAGGTCGGCACGCCGCGAAAGAACCCGGCCCCCGAAGACGCGGTGCGCGACGCCTGGTCCCGCGCGACGTCGTAAGCCCGGTAAGCCAGGCCATTGAGCTCGGCGTTGACGGCTTCGGTGCGTGCGATGGCGGCCTCGACGACCTCGACTGGGCTCAGCCGGCCGGACCGGACAGCCTCGGCCAGCGCGACGGCGTCGAGGTCACCGAGGGCATCGTCACCAAATGCATGTACGCGCATGGACTGACGCTAGCCCGCGAGGCGGGTCAGGACTGCCCCACCTCGAACCGGACAAATCGGGTCACGGTCACGCCGGCCTCGTCGAGCAGGGCCTTGACGGTCTTCTTGTTGTCAGACACCGACGGCTGTTCGAGCAGCACGGTGTCCTTGAAGAAGCCGTTCACCCGGCCTTCGACGATCTTCGGCAGCGCCTGCTCCGGCTTTCCTTCGGCCTTGGCCGTTTCCTCGGCGATGCGCCGCTCGCTGGCCACCACGTCTTCGGGCACGTCCTCACGGGACAGGTAACGGGCCTTGAGCGCGGCGATCTGCAGCGCCACCGCGTGTGCCGCGTCGGCACCGTCGCCGGTGTACTCGACAAGCACGCCGACCGCGGGCGGCAGGTCGGCTGCACGCTTGTGCAGGTAGGTCTCGACGTTGCCGTCGAAGTTGGCGACCCGGCGAAGTTCCAGCTTCTCGCCGATCTTGGCTGACAGTGCGGCGATGGCTTCTTCGACCGTCTGCGGCGCCGAAGTTTCCCCGACAGGAGAAGCCTTGAGTGCATCCACGTCCGTGGCCTTCGAGGACACGGCCGCTTCGACGACCTTGTTGGCCAGCTGTTGGAACTCGGCGTTCTTCGCGACGAAGTCGGTCTCGCTGTTCAGCTCGATCAACGCGCCATCCTTGGCCGCGACCAGACCTTCGGCCGTCGCGCGCTCGGCACGCTTGCCGACGTCCTTGGCACCCTTGATCCGCAGCGCCTCGACGGCCTTGTCGAAGTCGCCGTCGCTCGCCACCAGCGCGTTCTTGCAGTCGAGCATGCCAGCACCGGTCAGCTCCCGAAGTCGCTTGACGTCGGCAGCGGTGTAGTTCGCCATCTCAGCCTTTCCTAGGATGCATCTGGGGTTTCGGTTGCGCCTGCAGCAGCGTCGGTGCCGACAGGGGCAGCAGCGGCGGCGGTAGTCGCGGCCGCACCGGCCAGCAGTTCCTGTTCCCACTCGGGCAGCGGTTCGGCGGCCACGGCCTCCGGCTTGCCGTCATTGCGGCCCACACCGGCACGAGCCTGCAGGCCCTCGGCGACCGCGGACGCAATCACCTTGGTGAGCAGGGCGGCCGAGCGGATCGCGTCGTCGTTGCCCGGGATCGGGTAGTCGACCTCGTCGGGATCGCAGTTGGTGTCCAGGATCGCGATGACGGGGATGCCCAGCTTGCGGGCCTCGCCGACGGCGATGTGCTCCTTGTTGGTGTCGACGACCCAGATCGCCGACGGCACCTTGGCCATGTCGCGGATACCACCGAGGCTGCGCTCGAGCTTGTTCTTCTCGCGGGTCAGCATCAAGATTTCCTTCTTGGTGCGGCCCTCGAAGCCACCGGTCTGCTCCATCGCCTCGAGCTCCTTGAGCCGCTGCAGACGCTTGTGCACGGTGGAAAAGTTGGTCAGCATGCCGCCCAGCCAGCGCTGGTTCACGTAGGGCATCCCCACGCGGGTCGCCTCGGCCGCGACGGACTCCTGCGCCTGCTTCTTGGTGCCGACGAACATCACGCTGCCACCGTGGGCGACGGTTTCTTTGACGAACTCGTACGCCTTGTCGATGAAGGTCAGTGTCTGCTGCAGGTCGATGATGTAGATGCCATTGCGGTCGGTGAAAATAAACCGCTTCATCTTGGGATTCCAGCGTCGGGTCTGGTGCCCGAAGTGGGTGCCGCTGTCAAGCAGCTGCTTCATGGTCACAACAGCCATAGTGAGGCCCATGTCCTTTTGTATCGGTTGTCGCTCGGCATCGGGTGACGCCGGGCCCTGGCGTCTGCTGCGATGCCGAACCCGTTCCGTGGCTCCACCTGGGAGCCCGGCTTCGGGACCGCCTCGGCATGCTGTTGCGGGTCCCTGAACAACTGGGCCGCGATGCAGGCGCGCGAAGTCAGCCCGCTTAAGCGAGCTGCGACGAGAAGTTTACACTGCTGCGGCGGGTCGTTTTACCGAGCGGCGGGCTCATCCACAGCGCAGGAGGCGCTAGTCCCCAACACCCGCTCGGTGACTGGCCCACTGCGTGGGGTGGCGCTGCACTGAACTGGTGCGATGGGTCCTGCGAGGTGTGCTGCTGCTGATTCTCTGCTGGGCGCTGCTCAACGCGCCGCCGGCCGATGCCGACACCGGGCGTCTGAGCTGGCCACTGCGTCCGCCGCCAACGGTCGTCCGGGCATTCGATGCACCGTCGCCCAACTGGCTTGCCGGGCACCGCGGGGTGGACCTGGCGGGCAAACCGGGACAGTCGGTGT
>JAVROG010000592.1:0-5869 GCA_032162865.1 Mycobacterium sp.
GGGTCGATTGCCGCGGTTCGCTGGAACGCCTCGCACAAGGTGGTCGGACGCTCGGTAGGTGTCATCTTCCGTTTCTCCTTGGCGCCGCGCCGGTTTGCCCAGCCTAGTTACTGTCGGTGAGCGTACGTCCGCGGTGCGTCCCTTGACGAACGTGAAGCCAGTTTCACGTTCGGGCTCGACCGAGAAACCAGTTTCACGGTCGCCGCCAATCAAGAGAACCGTGAATGCCACACGTGCACGCGTCGATCGACGGACATGTGCAGCGCATCCCCCACTCGATGACCTCGCGCGCCCGAGCCAACGACGCCAGCTGAGCGTCGATCTCGACGAGTTTGGTCCCGGCGAGTGCGCGGCTGGCAGGCCGACCGGGCGCATCATCGGCAAACAGCAGCTGGATCTCGTCCAGGGTGAATCCGGCGGACTTGCAGAGACGGACCACCTCGAGTCGGCTGAGGACCGAGCTGTCGTAGCGGCGCTGACCGCCCTGTCGCGCGGGCGCAGGCACCAGGCCGACTTGCTCGTAGTAGCGCAACGTGGTCGCTGCGATCCCGGCTTGGCGGGCGACTTCTCCGATGGTGAGACGCATCGGAACCTCCCAGGGCTTGACTTAGAGTCAACTCTAAGTCGTTGACTGGGAGCCATGCACACATCCGTAGGTATTGAGTTGCAGGACGCTCGCTACGCTCTGCTTCGATCGTTTCGCCGCGACGGCACACCCATCGACACTCCGATCTGGTTCGCCCTCGACGGCGACGCATTGCTGTTCCGAACCAAGGTGGGCCCCAAGACCAAGCGGTTGGCCACTCGACCCGATGTCGAACTCACCATTTGTGACTATCGAGGTCGGGTCCAGCCCGGCGCGGCACAGGCGACGGGCCGAGCCATGATGCTGGCGGGCGACGACGCCGAACGTGCCAACCGCCTGCTGCATCGGCGGTATGGCTGGCAGTGGAACATGGTGCCGCTATTGAAGATTCCGGGGGTGACCAACGTTCATCGCGATCTGCCGCTGAACGAGAAGCTGCGGCGCGCGCGTGACCGTAAGCTCTGGGCCGACAGTGCGATCGTTCGGGTGCAGCTGACCTAGGGCGACCTAGTTGCCCAAGCACCCCGGGCCGAGCAACTCTTTGAGGTCGCCCATCAGCGCGGGCGATGGCGTCACCCGCAACGACTGGTCCAACTCCAGCGTGGTGATCCGGTCACCGCTTATGAGCCGCAAATGCACCTGCGACGTACCGGGATGCCGTGCCAGCACCTGCTTGAGGGCGGTGACCTTGTCGATCGTGCACTGCCGGGTTGGCAGGCTGACGGCCAGCGGCCGGTTCGGCTGGGCGTTGGAGAAATCGGGTACCACCAGCTCGTTGGCGATCAAGCTGATGCGGTCGTCGCGAATCGCGACCTTGGCATTGACCAGTACCACCACGTCATCGGCGATCTCGGCGCCGTAGTTGGAGTAGGTGTGCGGGAAGAACATGACCTCGATGCCACCGGTCAGGTCCTCCAATTGGGCTGACGCCCAGGGCATTCCGTTCTTGTTGACGCGCCGATTCACCGAGGCCAGGATGCCGCCGACCCGCACCTGGGTGTCGTTGGCCACATCCCCATCCAGGATGGCCGGGATGGCGGTGTCGACCTGGGCGGACAACAGGTGCACCACCCCGTTGAGGGGATGCCCGGACACATAGAGGCCCAGCATCTCCCGTTCCAGGGCGAGTTTGTGTTTGTCCTCCCACTCGTCCTCAGGAACCTTGATGGTGAAGACGGAGTCGCCGCCACCTTCCCCATCGGAGCCGCCGAACAAGTCGAACTGGCCGATCGCCTCGGCTTTCTTGGTGCCCAGCACCGAATCCACCGCGTCGGTGTGCACCAGGAACAGGCCTTTGCGTGCGTGGCTGAGGGAGTCGAACGCGCCCGCTTTGATCAGCGACTCGGTGACCTTCTTGTTGCAAGCCGAGATGTCGATCTTGTTCAGGTAGTCCGAGAAGTCGGTGAACTTGCCCTTCTCGCTGCGGGTCTTGATCAGCGAGCCGACCACGTTGGCGCCGACATTGCGCACCGCACCCAACCCGAAGCGGATGTCGGTACCCACCGACGCAAAGTTCACCAGGGACTCGTTGACGTCCGGCGGCAGCACGGTGATGCCCAGCTTGCGGCAGTCGGCCAGGTAGACCGCGGCCTTGTCCTTATCGTCACCGACGGAGGTGAGCAGTCCCGCCATGTACTCGGCGGGATAGTTGGCCTTGAGGTAGGCGGTCCAGTAGGAGACCAGGCCGTAACCGGCGGCGTGGGACTTGTTGAATGCGTAGCCGGCGAACGGAAGGATGGTGTCCCACAACGCCTTCACCGCGCCTTCGGAAAAACCATTGGCGGTCATGCCTTCGTAGAAGCCCTTGTATTCGGCCTCGAGCACCTCGAGCTTCTTTTTGCCCATCGCTTTGCGCAGCGCGTCGGCCTTGCCCATGGTGTAGGAGGCGACCTTCTGTGCGATGAACATGATCTGCTCTTGGTAGACGATCAGACCGTGGGTTTCGGCGAGGATCTCGCGCAGCGGTTCTTCCAGCTGCGGGTGGATCGGCTTGACTGCCTGGCGGCGGTTCTTGCGGTCGGCGTAGTCGTTGTGGGCATTCATGCCCATCGGTCCCGGCCGGTACAGCGCCAGGACCGCGACGATGTCGTTGAATTCGGTGGGCTGCATGCGTCGCAGCAGATCGCGCATCGGCCCGCCGTCGAGCTGGAACACGCCCAGGGTGTCGCCGCGACCCAGCAACTCGTAGGTGAGCTTGTCGTCGAGAGGCACCGATTCCAGGTCGAGCTCAATTCCCCTGTTGGCCTTGATGTTTTCCAGCGCGTCACCGATGATCGTCAGGTTGCGCAGGCCCAGGAAATCCATCTTCAGCAAGCCGATGGCCTCGCACGACGGGTAGTCCCAGCCGGTGATGACGGCGCCGTCCTGCGGGCGCCGCCACAGCGGGATCGCCTCGGTCAGCGGCTCGCTGCTCATGATCACCGCACACGCGTGCACGCCGGCGTTGCGGATCAGGCCTTCCAGTCCGCGCGCCGTCTGATAAATCGTGCGCACGTCCGGATCGGTTTCGATCAGGCTGCGAACCTCAGCGGCTTCCTTGAACCGCTCGTGCGCCGGATCAGTGATACCCGAGAGCGGGATGTCTTTGGCCATGATCGGCGGCGGTAGCGCTTTGGTGATCCGGTCGGCGATCGCGAAGCCGGGCTGCCCGTAGTGGATGCGCGCCGAATCCTTGAGCGCCGCTTTGGTTTTGATGGTGCCGAAAGTAATGACCTGAGCCACCCGGTCCTGGCCCCATTTGTCGGCGGCGTAGCGCACCATCTCACCGCGACGACGGTCGTCGAAGTCGATGTCGATGTCGGGCGCCGACGGACGCTCCGGGTTGAGGAAACGCTCGAACAGCAGACCATGCGGAATGGGATCGATGTTGGTGATCCCCATTGCGTAGGCCACCAGCGACCCGGCCGCCGAACCACGCCCCGGCCCGACCCGGATGTCGACCGACCGGGCGTGGTTGATCAGGTCGGCGACGATGAGGAAGTACGCCGGGAGGCCCTTGTCGCAGATGACCTTGATCTCGAACTCGGCCCGGTCGAGGTAGTCCTGACGGACGCCGGACGGGAAGCGTCGCTGCAGACCGGCCATCACCTCGTGGTGCAACCACGTCGCCTGGTCGTGCCCCTCGGGAACCGGGAAAATCGGCATCCGGTCGCGCGGTGCCCATACGTCGGCGTAGGACTGCACCCGCTCGGCGATCAACAGTGTGGAGTCGCACGCGCCGGGCACCTGGTCGTCCCACAGCTGGCGCATCTCGGCAGCCGACTTGACGTAGTAGCCGTCGCCGTCGAACTTGAACCGGTTGGGATCCGAAAGTGTCTTGCCGGTCTGCACGCACAACAGCGCCTCGTGATTGTGGGAGGCGTCGCGGGTGACGTAGTGGCAGTCGTTGGTGGCCAGCGGCGGAATGTTCAGCTTGCGCCCGATCTCGAGCAGGCCCTCACGGACGCGCTGTTCGATCGACAGGCCATGGTCCATCAACTCGAGGAAATAGTTGTCGGCGCCGAATATCTCGCGCCACTTCGCCGCCGAGTCCAAAGCCTCGCGGTCATGCCCCAGCCGCAGCCGAGTCTGCACTTCCCCGGACGGGCAGCCCGTGGTGGCGATGATGCCCTCGGCGTTTTCAGTGACCAGTTCGGCGTCCATGCGTGACCACTTACCGAGCTGACCCTCGAACGAGGCCAGCGACGTCAGCTTGAACAGGTTGCGCAATCCGGTCGCGTTTTCGGCCACCATTGTCAGGTGCGTGTAGGAACCACTACCGGATACGTCGTCGGACTTCTGACCGGGATCACCCCAGGTGATGCGACGGGTATCAAAACGGGAACCGGGAGCAACATAAGCCTCGACGCCGATGATCGGCTTGACCCCGACTTTGGTTGCCGAGTTGTAGAACTCGCTGGCGCCGAACATGTTTCCGTGGTCGGTCATGCCGATCGCGGGCATTCCCAGCCGCTGCACTTCGGCCAGCATCGGCGAGATCTTCGCGGCACCGTCGAGCATCGAATACTCGGTGTGATTGTGCAGGTGCACGAAACTCGGCTCGCGACGAGCGCTAGCGCGAGGAGGCGATGGATCGGTCATAGGGACGCCAGTCTATGACCGGCCACCGACACGGCTTCGGCGTGTCGCGAATCGTGTCTTGAGACGTTTTATCCGTACAGCTCGACGAAATTGTCGAGCGACTTTTGCACGTCTCCTTTGGCCGCGCGAGCCGCCGCAGAACCGATCGGACCGAACAACGCGCGCCCGCCCAGATCAACGGACAATCCGAGAGTCGAACCGTCATCGGTGGGTGTCACGGTCATTGTGACCTTATACTTCGTGCCGCCTTTTCCCTCCCCCGACATCGCGACCTCGTGCGGCGGCTCCCACTTCGTTATCGTCCATGTCACCCGATTCCGTAGTCCCTTGGAACGCACGACGCCGACGACCTGGGTGCCTTCGGCAATTTCGTCGGGCAGGTCACCGCGCCAGCCCTCGTGCATCACGAGCCAATCCCCCAGCGTCGACAGGTCCGACACGTGATCCCACATGTCCTGCGGGGTCATCGGAACGTCGAGGGTCAGGTTCACGGAAGCCATCGGAAGAGCCTAACCGCGACGGTTTTTTGCACAGCGGACGATACGCTCTGCGACGAGGCGGGAGGGGTGAGCGAGTGGACGAAGATCGGTCGGGTTCGCAGTTCGGGCCGTATCGGCTGATCCGACTGCTGGGCAGCGGCGGGTTCGGTGAAGTGTATGAAGCCGAGGACACCGCCATGCACCGCGCGGTGGCGCTGAAACTGCTCAGCAGCACCTTCTCCCAAAACCCGGTGTTCCGCGAACGACTTTTCCGGGAGGCCCACACCGCCGGCCGGCTGCGTGAACCACATGTGCTGCCGATCCACAGCTGCGGCGAAATCGACGGGCAGGTCTATATCGACATGCGGTTGGTGCGCGGCCAGGACCTCGAGACGGTGCTGGAGCGCGACGGCCCGCTCGACCCGGTTCGCGCGGTGACTCTGATACGCCAGACCGCCGCCGCGCTGGACGCCGCGCACGCCGAACGGGTGATCCACCGCGATGTCAAACCCGCCAACATCCTGCTTTCCGGCGACGATTTCGCCAGCCTGGTCGATTTCGGCCTGGCCAATGCCGCCGGCGATGCCCGGCTCACCAAGCCCGGCAAAGCCGTCGGGACCTTCGATTACGTTGCCCCGGAACGGCTTTCCAATGGCACCGTGGACCACCGCTGCGACGTTTATGCGCTTGCCTGCGTCCTGTACGAACTGCTGACCGGCGCGAC
>JAVROG010000593.1:0-12365 GCA_032162865.1 Mycobacterium sp.
TCACCACCGGCACCCAGGGCGAGCCGATGGCGGCCCTGTCGCGGATGTCGCGCGGCGAACATCGCAGCATCACCCTCACAGCGGGTGACCTCATCATCTTGTCGTCGTCGCTGATACCCGGCAACGAGGAGGCGGTCTACGGCGTCATCGACTCGCTGGCCAAGATTGGCGCCCGCGTGGTTACCAACGCCCAAGCCCGGGTGCATGTTTCGGGCCACGCGTACGCGGGTGAATTGCTGTTCTTGTACAACGGGGTACGTCCGCGCCATGTCATGCCGGTGCATGGCACCTGGCGGCACCTGCGGGCCAACGCCAAGCTGGCGGCCAGCACCGGCGTGCCGGAGGACTCGATTCTGGTGGCCGAAAACGGTGTCAGCGTCGATCTGGTCGCTGGCAAGGCACGCATCGCCGGCGCGGTACCCGTCGGCAAGATGTTTGTCGACGGTCTGATCACTGGCGACGTCGGCGAAATCACTCTCGGCGAACGGCTCATTTTGGCGTCGGGATTCGTCGCGGTGACTGTGGTGGTAAAGCGGGGCACCGGCACACCGGCGGCGCCGCCGCATCTGTATTCGCGGGGGTTCTCCGAAGATCCCAAGGCGCTGGAACCGGCCGTGCGCAAGGTCGAGGCCGAACTGGAACAACTGGCCGCCAACAACGTCACCGATCCGATCCGGATCGCTCAGGCCGTGCGCCGCACCGTCGGCAAATGGGTGGGCGATAAGTACCGCCGCCAGCCGATGATCGTGCCGACTGTGCTGGAGGTTTAGACTTTTTCCGCGAAGGCCGACCACTCGATCTGTGACGCCTTGAGTTTACGGCCGGTGGGCTCGACATAGCGCTCGATGAGTTCGTCAGGCCCGACCTGTTCCACCAGTCGCCAGCCGTACTCTTCGAGGAACGTCGCAACCTCTTCAGGCCGTATCCCGAAGTGCCACAAGGGTCCCGCGCGCCCGCCTTGCTTGCGCACCGAACGATAGAGCGTGCTGGCGCCATATTGATTGGTGCCGTCGATGAAGTCGCGGCGGACGTAGGTGAACACCAGGCGACTGCCCGGCGCCGTGGGTCGCAGCCCTTCCAGCGTGGTGCGAACGGCATCCTCGGTGAGGTATTGGGTGACGCCCTCCCAAATGAAGAACGTCCGGTACTCGGTGTGGTAGCCGTGTTCGGCCAGTGCGGTGAGCAGGTCGTCCTGCTCAAAGTTCAATGCCACCAGACGAACCGAGAGCGGCAATTCACCCAGCACCCGGCGGACCGTCTTGGCTTTCCTGGCGATGTTGACGGGCAGGTCCACCTCGAAGACGAGCTTGCGGACTCGCCGGTTAAGCCGGTAGGCGCGGGTGTCCAACCCGGCGCCGAGGATGACCACCGCGTCGATGTCATCGACGGACTCGGTCAGCTTGTCGCCGATAAACCGTTTGCGGCAGGCTAGATTGGCCCACAGCCCGCGGCCCGTCCGCTCTGATGCGCCGACGAACGCTCGCCGGACTACAGCCGGCCCGGTGGCGGCGACGAGCCAGCGCAGTGGTGCGGGAAGAAAGAGTTCTGCGAGGTCGTCGTCCACCAGCCTGCGGTCGGCGGGCTCGTTTTGTTCCACGGCCGCCAACACCATGGGGCCAAAGGCGGTGCGCGCAGCGGGGTTTCGGGCCATGAGTTACCGCTTGTTCACACAGCCCGCATCGACCGGCATGACGATGCCGGTGATGTAGCGTGCCTGGTCGGACACCAACCATGCGACGGCGTTGGCGATGTCATCAGCCTGGAGAATCTGGATCGGAAGCGCATTACCCGCGCCAGACCCGGCGCCGGACGCAGCCAAGTCCGCCAACCATTTAAGCGTGAACTCGTTGTTGATCATCGGCGTAGCCACCCCGCTGGGGTGTATCGAATTCACCCGGATGCTATGCGGTGCAAGGAGATTAGCGTATACACGCATCAGCCCGACCAACCCGTGTTTGGAAGCGGCGTAGCCGATTGCGCCGGCGTCGGCGCTGGCGACACCGGCCAGTCCCGCCGACGAACTGATCAACACGATCGACCCTCCAGAGCCCTGCTCTTTCAGGTGCGGTATGGCGACCTCGATGGTGAAGTAGGCGCCGGTGAGGTTGACGTCGATGACATCGAGCCAACCGTCGTCACCGGACTGCATGGGGGCGATGCCGGCATTGGCCACCACGATGTCGAGCCGACCGAACTCGTCCACGCCCGCCTGCACCGCCGCGGCCAGTGCGGTGCGATCACGGACGTCGGACTGACGCGCCACGATGCGGGCCCCGGTGTCCTCGACGAGCTTGACGGTCTCCGCCATGTCATCCGGCGTGCTCAGCGGATACGGCACGCTGGCGATCTGGTCGCACAGGTCGACCGCGATGATGTGCGCACCGTCGGCGGCCAGTCGCACCGCGTGTGCGCGGCCCTGACCGCGGGCCGCGCCTGTGATGAAGGCGACCTTCCCGTTCAGAGGTCCGTTCGGGCTCATCAGGCGCGGATTTGGCCCAAGTCCGGGTCGCCGGCCGGAACTGGCTGCAACATCTTGATGTCGGGTGCTCCGGCAAGGTGCTCGCTTGCGGCGGTAAACATCTTGGCGACCGCAGGGGCGGTGCTGTGGGCCTTGAGTGCCTCGTCGTCGGCCCACTGCTCGACGAAAACGAAGGTCTCGCCGGATTGATGCAGCGAATAAAGCTGGCACCCAGGCTCGACGTGCACTTCTTCGACCGCGGTGGTGAGGATGTCGCGGACGGCGTCGACCGATTCAGGCTTGACGGTCAGCGTGGCGACGACGACGACGGGCATGCTTGGGCCTCCTGAGGGCGTGAATTCGGGCTCAGCGGGTTGGCGCTGTGACGTGACACGATTTTGGTCACCGAATGTCACCCTACTCACGCTCGCCGATCACGAGGCGGGTACGTAGCGGTGAAGCTGTCGTTACCAGTGTGGCGGGTGGTGCAGATGTTGTTTTTGCGACTACGCTTGCGCGCATGGCCAGTAAGACCGCAGCCCGCTCCGGATCCCGAACGAGCAGGTCAAAGGCCACTTCGCGGGCTGGTACCCGGAGTGGGCAAGCGACCGGACGCTCGGGTGGGCCCACGCGGGCGCCCAGGAAGCGTGCGAGCGCGCCCGTCAAGCGGGCCAGGAGGCCCGCCAAACGGCGCAACCGGTCGCTGTTGGTGCTGGCCGGCCTGACCTGCGGCCGGACCGCGCGCGGGGCCTGGATGCTGGCCGCCAGGGGGAGTGGACGGGCGGCGCGGTCGATCGGCCAAGCCCGCCACATCGAACCCGGGCATCGTCGCGACGGAATCGCGCTTGTGCTGTTGGGTGTGGCCGTCGTCGTCGCCGCAAGTTCGTGGTTCGATGCCGCCCGCCCTGTCGGCGCCTGGGTGGACGCCGGCCTGCGGATATTCATCGGCTCGGCCGTCGTGCTGCTTCCGCTGGTTGCCGCGGGCGCAGCGATAGTGCTGATGCGCACGGAAGCCAACCCCGGGGCGCGGCCGCGGCTGATCCTCGGCTCCAGCCTGATCGCGCTGTCGTTCCTCGGTCTGCGCCACCTGTGGGCGGGCTCACCCGAGGACCCCGAACCGCGCCGACTTGCGGCGGGATTTATCGGCTTCGCCATCGGTGGGCCGCTCTCAGATGGGCTGACCGCATGGATCGCGGCGCCGCTGTTGTTCATCGGCGGCCTGTTCGGGCTGCTGCTCTTGACCGGCATCACGATCCGCGAGGTGCCCGAGGCGCTGCGCGCCATGTTCGGCACGCGGCTGTTCCAGCGTGAATACGACGACGAGTACGACGAGTACGACGAGGACTTCGCGGGCGACGAAGCGGACACCGTCGAGGTCGCACCGGCCGAAGACTTCTCCGACGGCTACTACGACCAGTCCCTTGACGATCAGCCGAGGGCCTGGCCGACAGCTCAGAATCCGGCTACCGAGGAGGACCCGGACGAGGTTCCGACCGTTCCGGAACCGGCCGTCGCGCGCACCCGTCGGCGCGGTGGAAGGAAACAGGACACCCAAGCGCTGGACCGCGTCGTCGAAGGCCCCTATACGCTGCCGCCACTGGATCTGCTGGTGGCCGGCGATCCACCCAAGAAGCGCAGTGCCGCCAACACCCACATGGCCGACGCAATCGGTGACGTGCTGACCCAGTTCAAGGTCGACGCGGCCGTCACCGGCTGCACCCGGGGACCGACCGTGACTCGCTACGAAGTCGAACTGGGCCCGGGCGTCAAAGTGGAGAAGATCACCGCGCTGCAGAAGAACATCGCTTACGCGGTGGCCACCGAGAGCGTGCGGATGCTGGCACCGATCCCCGGCAAATCCGCGGTCGGCATCGAGGTACCCAACACCGATCGCGAAATGGTGCGGCTCGCCGACGTGCTCACCGCGCCGTCGACCCGTCGAGACCACCATCCGCTGGTGATCGGGCTGGGCAAGGACATCGAAGGCGACTTCATCTCGGCGAACCTGGCGAAGATGCCGCACCTGCTGGTCGCGGGCTCCACCGGATCCGGCAAGTCCAGCTTCGTCAACTCCATGCTGGTGTCGCTGCTGACGCGAGCCACTCCGGAAGAGGTCAGGATGATCCTGATCGACCCGAAGATGGTGGAACTGACTCCTTACGAAGGCATTCCGCACCTGATCACGCCGATCATCACCCAGCCGAAGAAGGCAGCGGCCGCGTTGGCCTGGCTGGTCGAGGAGATGGAGCAGCGTTATCAGGACATGCAGGCGTCGCGGGTGCGCCACATCGACGACTTCAACGAGAAGGTACGAACCGGCGCGATCTCGACGCCGCTGGGTAGCAAGCGCGAGTACCGGCCCTACCCGTACATTCTCGCGATCGTCGACGAGCTGGCCGACCTGATGATGACCGCGCCGCGTGACGTCGAGGACGCCATCGTGCGAATCACCCAGAAGGCCCGCGCGGCCGGCATTCACCTGGTCTTGGCCACCCAGCGCCCGTCGGTCGACGTGGTCACCGGGCTGATCAAAACCAACGTCCCGTCCCGGTTGGCGTTTGCGACCTCGTCGCTGATCGACAGCCGGGTGATCCTGGACCAGGCGGGCGCCGAAAAGCTGATCGGCATGGGCGACGGCCTGTTCCTGCCGATGGGCGCGGGCAAGCCCATCCGGCTGCAGGGTGCTTATATCACTGACGAGGAGATTCAGGCCGTCGTCGCCGCCTGCAAGGACCAGGCCGAGCCCGAATACACCGATGGCGTCACCGCCGCCAAGCCGACCGGCGAGCGCACCGACGTCGACCCGGATATCGGCGACGACATGGACGTCTTCCTGCAGGCCGTGGAGCTGGTGGTGTCCAGCCAGTTCGGATCGACTTCCATGCTGCAGCGCAAGCTGCGGGTGGGTTTCGCCAAAGCAGGCCGCTTGATGGATTTGATGGAGACTCGCGGCATCGTCGGACCCAGCGAAGGGTCCAAGGCGCGCGAGGTGCTGGTCAAGCCCGACGAGCTGGCGGGAACACTGGCGCTGATCCGGGGCGGCAGCAGCGCCGACGGCACCGACAGCAGCGAAGAGTAGCGGCGGCTACAACACCAGCAGCATCCGGGAATTGCCCAGGATGTTGGGCTTGATGTAGCTCAGATCCAGAAACTCCGCGACACCGATGTCGTAGGAGCGGCACATCTCCTCGAACACTTCGGCGGTGACCGGAGTGCCCTCGATCTCGGTGAAGCCGTGCCTGCCGAAGAATTCGGTCTCGAACGTCAACACGAACAGTCGCTGCAGCTGCAGCTCACGGGCTACCTCGAGCAGCCGGTTGACGATCGCGTGGCCGATGCCGTGCCCGGTCATGGCGGGGTCGACGGCGACGGTGCGAATCTCGCCGAGATCCGACCACAGCACGTGCAAGGCCCCGCAACCGATCACTTTGCCTGCGATTTCGGGGTGTTCGGCCACCCAGAATTCCTGAACAGCTTCGTAGAGCGTCACGAGATTCTTTTCCAGGAGAATCTTTCCGGCGTAGGTGTCGACGAGGTGCTTAATCACCGGCACGTCAGACGTTCTGGCTCTCCGTACCACCGGCCGGTAATCCCGTGGACTTTCAGTCACAGGAAAACACTATCCATCTCGGGCGCCATGTGAGCTGGCCAGCCGTTATTCTGTTGCGGTGTCAGGGCAGCCGGAAACCGGTGAGGTAGCAGGTCCTGCCAGCATCGCCAACCTGGCCAATGTCCTGACGCTGCTGCGACTGGTGCTGGTGCCGGTTTTCTTGTTCGCCCTGTTCTACGGCGACGGCCACCACACCACCGCCCGCATCGTGGCCTGGGCGATATTTGCAGTCGCCTGCATTACCGATCGGTTTGATGGCCAGCTGGCCCGCAACTACGGCATGGCAACCGAATTCGGTGCATTCGTCGATCCGATTGCCGACAAAACTCTGATCGGGGCGGCGCTGATCGGCTTGTCGATGCTGGGCGAGCTGCCATGGTGGATCACGGTCCTGATCATGACCCGCGAGCTCGCGATCACGGTTTTGCGCCTGGCGGTGATACGCCGCGGCGTCATTCCGGCCAGCTGGGGCGGAAAGCTGAAGACGCTGGTCCAGGCGGTGGCGATCGGGTTGTTCGTGCTGCCGCTGTCCGGTCTGCTGCACACGCTGGCGCAGGTCGTGATGGGCATCGCGATCGTCCTCACGGTGATCACCGGCATCGACTACGTGGCGTCCACCGTCCGGGAGATTCGGCACACCAAACGCGGAGCCTGAATCTCCCGGGAACCATCGCAGCCACTGCCTGCGTTCACCTAAAGTCCCATGCTTTTAACGATTGATGGTGACCGGACAGAGGAGAGCACGATGGCGACACTGGTGCGCGAGGTCGTTGGCGACGTGCTGCGGGGGGCCCGCACATTGCAGGGCCGGACACTGCGTGAGGTGTCCGACTCGGCGCGGGTGAGCCTTGGGTACTTGTCGGAAGTGGAGCGGGGCCGTAAGGAACCTTCGAGCGAGTTGCTCAACGCGATATGTGATGCGTTGCGGGTTCCGCTGTCGCAGGTACTCATCGACGCCGGTGAGCGGATGGCCAGAGAGGAGCGCGCCACCCGCAATGCGGCCACTGGTGCCACCATCGATGCCAGCACCAAGGTCGTGATTCCTCCGGTGGCTTCTCTGGCAGTTGCTTGATTGAGGGCCTGACCGTCCCGGATCCGCCAGATACGCCCCAAGGGTGGGGCGATCCGCGCCGAACCGGTAATTTGAGCGACAGGGTATTCCTCATCCGGCAGACAAGAATCGAAGGCGGAGCTAACTGATGGCCAATCCGTTCGTCAAAGCGTGGAAGTACCTCGCGGCGCTGTTCAACTCCAAGATTGACGAGCACGCCGACCCCAAGATCCAGATCCAGCAAGCGATTGAGGAAGCACAGCGCACCCACCAGGCGCTGACCCAGCAGGCGGCGCAGGTGATCGGCAACCAGCGGCAACTGGAGATGCGGCTCAACCGACAGCTCGCGGACATCGAGAAGCTCCAGGTCAACGTGCGTCAGGCGCTCACGCTGGCCGACCAGGCTGTCGCCAACGGAGACTCAGCCAAGGCCCTCGAGTACAACAACGCGGCCGAAGCGTTCGCCGCCCAGCTGGTGACCGGTGAGCAGAGCGTCGAAGACCTCAAAAGCCTGCACGACCAGGCCCTGCAGGCCGCGGGGCAGGCCAAGAAGGCCGTCGAACGCAACGCGATGGTGTTGCAGCAGAAGATCGCCGAGCGCACCAAGCTGCTCAGCCAGCTCGAGCAGGCCAAGATGCAGGAGCAGGTCAGCGCGTCGCTGCGGTCGATGAGTGAGATCGCCGCCCCGGGCAACACGCCCAGCCTCGATGAGGTGCGCGACAAGATCGAACGGCGCTACGCCAACGCGATCGGTTCGGCTGAACTTGCGCAGAATTCGGTGCAGGGCCGCATGCTCGAGGTCGAGCAGGCCGGCGTTCAGATGGCCGGACATTCTCGGCTGGAGCAGATCAAGGCGTCGATGCGCGGGGACGCTCTCCCGGCCGGGGGCGCGGCGTCGCCTGGAGTCACGCCGGCCAGTCCGGCCGCCGAGACCGGCGGAGCGATCCCCGAGAAGCCGTTCGGTCAGTAGCAGGACGGTCAGTGATGGCGGTGAAGTCGACTCAGCGCGGGCCGTTGCGAGCCTTGCTGCAGCATGGCTTCGACACCGTCATCGACCTGACCGGTCTGGTTGCCGACAAGATCAGCGCCGCCGCCGACCCTCGGGCGCGACAGCTTCGTCGTCGCCGACGAGCGCTGCGGTGGGCCTGGATATTCACTGCTGGCTGCGTTTTTTGGGCGCTGGTCACGGCGATCCTGGCGGCGTGGGGCTGGTTTGCGTTGCTGTTGCAGATCACCGGTGCGATCGCTGTCATCGAGGTCATCCCGGCAACGCTGTTGTTCTTCCGGTATCACTGGCTGAAGTCGGAGCCGCTGCCGGCACAGCGGCCGGCCGCCACCCGGCGGTTGCCGCCGCCCGGCTCGGCCGCGCGACCCGCGATGTACGCACTGGGCGCCTCCGAACGGGGATTCTTCTCCCTGTTGGGGGTCATTGAACGCGGCGACCTGCTGCCGGCGGATGAGATCCAGGACCTGACGGACGCGGCCAAGCGGACCTCGGCGGCCATGGCGGCCTCCGCGACGGAGGTGGTGTCGATGGAACGCGCCGCGCACTCCTCGGAATCGTCGCGGGAGTATCTGGTGCCGACCATCAACGCCTACACCGCGCAGCTAGGGGCCGGCGTTCGGCAATACAACGAAATGGTCACCGCCGCAGCGCAACTGGTTTCATCGGCGAATGGTGAGACCGGGGCCGGTCTCATGCAACAGCGCTATCGCGACGAGCTGGTCGGGGCGACCGATCGTCTGGCCGGTTGGGCGCAGGCGTTCGACGAACTCGGCGGGTTTTCGCGCCGCTAGCGACCTAGAAGGTGGCGCGCAGCGACGGGACCACTATCCCGGCGAGGCCGCGACCGAATCCCTTGAGCATGTCGTAGACATCCACGTAGTCACGCCACAGCGTGATCTGTCCGTCATGCACCTCGAAGATCCCGCAGGCCCAGAACTGAATCCGCAGTGGTCCCAAGATGAGCGCATCGGTGCGTTCGGTGAGCACCGCGGTGCCGTCGGCGGCAATGCGGTGGACCTTCACCTCGAACGCAATACGGCCTTCCATACTACGAAGCAGTTTCGCCGTTCGCCGGCCGCCGCGGATTCTCGACAGTCCGACGTTCTCGTAGACGAGGTTGTCGTGAAATACCGCATCGATGGCCTCGAAGTCCTGATCCTGAAGCGCATACAGGAATCCCTCTACCGTGCGGATGTTGTCATCAGCTTCGGGGGCTAGTTCCGGAGTGGTCGGCGTCAGCTCGGTCATGGTTGCCAGCGTAGGCGAGCGCAGTCGTCTGGCGCTGTGGCAGGGTAATGCCGGTGCGCGTCGCCGTGGTCGCCGGGCCGGATCCCGGGCACTCGTTTCCGGCCATTGCGCTGTGCAAACGCTTCGCCGAGTCCGGCGACACGCCCACGTTGTTTACTGGCGTGGAATGGCTGGAAACCGCCCGCGCGGCCGGGATCAGCGCGCGCGAACTGGACGGCCTGGTGGCCACCGACCAGGACGCTGACGCCGGCGCTCGGCTGCATCGGCGGGCCGCGCGGATGGCCGTGCTCATCGCGCCGACGCTGCGCGAGCTGGCACCGGATCTGCTGGTGTCCGACGTCATCACCTCCGGCGGCGGCATGGCTGCCGAGTTGCTCGGGATCCCGTGGGTCGAACTCTGCCCGCATCCGCTGTACCTGCCGTCGAAGGGCCTGCCGCCGATCGGCAGCGGACTGGCGCCGGGCACCGGCTTGAGGGGCAGACTCCGCGACACCGTGATGCGGGCGCTGACCGCGCGGTCCTGGCGTGCGGGCCTGCGGCAACGCGCGGCCGTCCGGGCCGAGATCGGGCTACCGGTGCGTGATCCCGGACCGGTACGGCGGCTGATCGCCACACTGCCTGCGCTTGAGGTCCCGCGTCCGGACTGGCCCGCCGAGGCCGTCGTGGTGGGACCGCTGCATTTCGAGCCGACCGATCGGGTGCTGGAGGTCCCACCGGGGCCGGGACCCGTGGTGGTCGTTGCACCGTCCACCGCGTACACCGGCACCGTCGGCCTGGTGGAGCTCGCGCTGGACTGCCTGACGCCGGGGGGGGTGCTGCCGGCGGGCTCGCGGCTGGTGGTGTCCCGGCTGGATGGCGAGGATCTGTCATTGCCGTCCTGGGCAATGGTGGGGCTGGGCCGTCAGGACGAGCTGTTGACGCACGCCGATCTGGTGATCTGCGGAGGCGGTCACGGGATGGTGGCCAAGACGATGCTCGCCGGGGTGCCCATGGTGGTGGTGCCCGGCGGCGGGGATCAATGGGAGATGGCCAATCGCGTGGTCCGCCAGGGCAGCGGGCTGCTGATCCGCCCGTTGACCGGCGATGCCCTGGCGAACGCGGTCGCCGATGTGTTGTCGTCGCCGGGGTATCGCGTGGCCGCGAAGGAGGCGGCCGCCAGCATCGCCGGGGTCGCCGATCCGGTGCGGGTATGTCACGAAGCGTTGGCTTTAGCGGAGTGACTCCCTGGGTATGTTGGCTGGCGTGCGGCTGACGGAGTTCAACGAGCGGGTGGTGCTGCGTTTCGGGGCCGCTTACGGCTCATCGGTGCTGGTCGACCACGTGCTGAGTGGGTTCGGTGGCCGCACCGCCGCCCAAGCGATCGAGGACGGTATCGAGCCCCGCGACGTGTGGCGGGCGTTGTGTGCGGACTTCGATGTGCCCCGCGATCAGTGGTGATCTACAGCGCGCAGTCACCGCATTTGCCGCCGCCGGGAAGTCGGTAATAGAGACAGCAGCTGTTGCGCCTGAAGTCCAGGCCCGCACTGGTGATCGTGCCGGTTCCGGCCAGTTCGCCGGTGTTCAGCAGGGCAGTTGTGAGATGCGTTATCGACTCACGCAGATCGGGCCGCGCCGACAGCAACATCCGCGATGTTCCCGCGAGTGCGGACGCGATGTTGCCGTAGAGCAGTCCGGGCGCCAGGCTGCCCCGCAATCCGGCCGCGAACTGCTCCATGTGGTCCTGCACGACGACGCGATACAAGAGTTCGGGGGAGGGGGAGATGGGTTCTCCGTCGGGTTCGGGTAGCCGCAACTGTGCGCTGTCGTCAGCGCGCTGCAGATCGGTCAGGTCCGGGATGACGCCGTGTGCCAGCACGCAGGCGAGAACGGGCGACCATAACCGGGCGGCGTGGCCGAGGTGCACCAGCGAGGCGCCGATCCGCCGCTCGGTGGTGCGATAACGGTCGGCGGTGGCGTCGACGAGATCGGCGAATCCGTCGGCGTAGGCCACCACGACGGGACGCCATCCTGCTGGTTTTCCGCCCACAGTCAGGGCGAAAAAGCCTCCATAGGAGGATATTTCGGCGAGCTCCGCGGAGATGTTCATGTCTCTTCTGTCAGCTGGTATTGGGCGATATTGCCACACTCGGCGTGTCAAACTTGAATCGAACAGGTGTTCGGCTACTGTGGTGAGCATTCGGAGATCTCGACTTGTCGGTGGCGCTCTCTAGTGTCACGGCTAACCGACCAATACAGGTCACCGAACACCGACTACAGGAGAGGCATCATGGCTCAAGCCCCCGACCGCGAGAAGGCTCTCGAACTGGCTATGGCCCAGATCGAGAAGAGTTACGGCAAAGGCTCGGTGATGCGCCTCGGAGACGAGGTGCGACAGCCGATTGCAGTCATTCCGACCGGGTCCATCGCGCTGGACGTCGCCCTGGGCATTGGGGGCCTGCCCCGTGGTCGGGTGGTCGAGATCTACGGTCCGGAGTCCTCGGGTAAGACCACCGTGGCACTACACGCGGTGGCCAACGCCCAGGCCGCCGGCGGCGTCGCGGCGTTCATCGACGCCGAGCACGCGCTTGATCCGGATTACGCCAAGAATCTCGGTGTCGACACCGATTCGCTGTTGGTCAGCCAGCCAGACACCGGCGAACAAGCGCTGGAGATCGCCGACATGCTGATCCGCTCTGGTGCGCTCGACATCGTGGTCATCGACTCGGTGGCCGCGCTGGTGCCGCGTGCGGAACTCGAAGGGGAGATGGGCGACAGTCATGTCGGACTGCAGGCCCGGCTGATGAGCCAGGCGCTGCGGAAAATGACTGGCGCGCTGAACAATTCGGGCACTACGGCGATTTTCATCAACCAGCTGCGCGAGAAGATCGGCGTGATGTTCGGCTCGCCCGAAACGACCACCGGCGGCAAGGCGCTGAAGTTCTATGCCTCGATACGCCTGGACGTGCGACGGATCGAAACACTCAAGGACGGCACCAATGCGGTCGGCAACCGC
>JAVROG010000594.1:0-2655 GCA_032162865.1 Mycobacterium sp.
TCGAGGACGACCACGGCACCGAGGTCGCTCAAACGGTCGCCCGCTGGCTGGTGCTCTACCTACGCCGCCCCGGCGGTCAGACGCAGTTCGCCGCTCCGGTATGGATGCCCAGGGCCAAGCGGCCATCGATCCGCGAGGTGCAGGAAGCTATCGAGTGCGAACCCGGTGGTCCGCACAGCGTCGACGATCTGGCCCGCCGTGCCGCAATGAGCCCGCGGCATTTCACCCGGGTGTTCACCGAGGAGATCGGCGAGGCGCCCGGCCAGTATGTCGAACGCGTGCGCACCGAAGCAGCGCGCCGGCAATTGGAAGAGACCGACGACACCGTGGTGGCGATCGCCTCGCGATGCGGCTTCGGCACTGCGGAAACCATGCGGCGCAACTTCATTCGCCGCGTCGGTATCCCCCCCGACCAGTACCGCAAAGCGTTCGCTTGATCGAGAAGTCCCGATCCGCAATGACAAGGAGAACAACGATGACCCAGATTGCATTCGTGGCCTACCCGGGCTTGACCGCTCTGGACATGATCGGTCCCTATGAGGTGCTGCGCCAGCTGCCGCAGGCCGAGGTGCGGTTTGTCTGGCACGAAGTCGGGCCTATCACCACAGACTCGGGAGTTCTGGTGCTGGGCGCGACCCACTCGCTGGCCGAAACCCTTTCGCCTGACGTGATTCTCGTGCCAGGAGGCCCCTCGACTCCGGTGCATGCGCGCGACGAGGTATTGCTTGACTGGCTGCGTCAGGCACATCAGACCGCCACCTGGACCGCGTCGGTGTGCTCGGGTTCGGTGATTCTGGCCGCCGCCGGCTTACTCAAGGACAAGCGCGCGACGTCGCACTGGATCTCACTTCCCGCGCTGAAAGCCTTCGGCGCCACCCCCGTCGCCGACGAGCGGATCGTGCACCAGGACAACATCATTACCAGCGCCGGGGTATCTGCCGGACTCGACCTCGCATTCTGGTTGGCCGGACAGCTGGGCGGCGAGGGTCGCGCGAAGGCGATCCAGCTGGCCATCGAGTACGACCCCCAGCCGCCGTTTGACTCCGGGCACATGTCGAAGGCGTCGGCGACCACGAAAGCCGCCGCCATGGCGCTGCTGGCCAAAGACAGCGCCAAACCGGCGAACCTCAAGGCGGCGACACTGCTGGCCTGGGAGCAGGCACTGTCGGCGGCGCGGTCCCGCCGACGCAAGCGGCAACCGGTGAATTCGTCGGTCTAGCGCTTAGGCTGCGGGATTTCGTCGGTGGCAAGCTGGCCGCCCGCGTGGATCCACGCACCGACCTCGCGCGGGGCGTCGCGGTTCGGGTTGTAGATGTCTTCTTCACTGGAAAACAGGCCGTCGCCGGCATAGACCAGTCGAGTCCAGTTCGGAAACCAGAACGGCTCCCCGTTCGGATCCGTCGGATGGTCGAGCAGGTTCTTGATCATGATGACGACGGCGTCGTTGTCCTCGTCATATGCGGTCCAGTCCGAGGGAAATCGCATGTGCGGAAACGGTGCCATGACCGAGACGATCCACTCGCGAACCGCCTCCCGGCCGTGAAAAACGCCGTAGTGGTGTTCGATGTAAACGACATCCTCGGTGAACAAGTCTGCGAAGGGGCGCCAGTCGCCCGAAGCGGAGCACCCCTCGACGACGGTGGTGTAGTGGCTGACGGCATCTTCGATCTCTGCTTTGGCGAACTTGCCCATACCCGACACACTAGAACGTATTCGGAGTTGCAGGTCACCGTCTGAAGGGAATCACGATGAGCGTGTTGGACCTGTTCGACCTCCACGAGAAAACGGCCTTGGTCACCGGTGCATCGAGCGGCATCGGCAAGAAAGTAGCTCTCGCATACGCGGAGGCCGGCGCCGAAGTAGCTATTGCTGCAAGGCATTTGGATACGCTGGAGGCGCTGGCCGGTGAGATCGCGGCAGCCGGCGGCAAGGCGGTGCCGATCACCTGTGACGTCACCCAGCAAGACCAGGTGACGGCCATGATCGACCAGGTGACCGCCGAGTTGGGTGGAATCGACATCGCCGTGTGCAACGCCGGCATCGTGTCGGTTACGCCGATGCTGGATATGTCGCTGGAAGAGTTCCAGCGCATCCAGAACACCAATGTGACAGGCGTCTTTCTGACTGCCCAGGCCGCGGCCAGGGCAATGGTGCGCCAGGGACGCGATGGATCCATCATCACCACCGCTTCGATGTCGGGTCACATCATCAACATCCCGCAGCAGGTGGGCCATTACTGCACGTCCAAGGCGGCGGTCATCCATCTGACCAAAGCCATGGCGGTCGAGTTTGCGGCGCACAACATCCGGGTCAACAGCATCAGCCCGGGCTACATCCTCACCGAGCTCGTCGAGCCCCTCTCGGAATACCACCGGCTGTGGGAGCCGAAAATACCGATGGGACGCATTGGCCGACCCGAGGAACTCACCGGCCTGTACCTCTACCTGGCCAGTGCCGCTTCCAGCTACATGACCGGTTCGGACCTGGTGATCGACGGTGGATACTGCCTCCCCTAAACCCGGCTTCACAACCGTGCGCGACGCAGACCGTCGGGTAGCGGTCTCGGCGGGTGTGGTTGTCGGCCTTAGTTTTTCGAGGGCTCGAAGGGTTGGTACCACCACCAGTCGGCGCGTTCGCCGGTGGGTCCGGGGCATG
>JAVROG010000595.1:0-3016 GCA_032162865.1 Mycobacterium sp.
ATGTGACGGACAAAAAGCTTCCGGGAAATCCAACCCTGTCCTACCGCTCCCGGGCACCCATCAGAATCATCGGCGAGCTTACGGACTGGGTGGGGCATTCACCCGAGCAGATGCAAGCCATGCGGGAGGGCCTGGCCGACCTCGAGCGGCGGGGACTCGCCATCATTTATGACTAAAAAGCCGGCGGCCCGGGCCGATTCGCCAAATTTCAAGCTGCTCCGCAGTTTTCGTGCAGGCATATTCGTGACAAGCGGGCTAGTTTGAGCCGAGGCAAACACAATTCAAAAGCGGCACACTAAGACCAGCGCGCCGCGAAGGCGATGGATGCCAGATGTGGGACGATAGCCCGCCACATCCATGCGCATAGGAAGCCGTGAAATCTATGAAATCTATTGCCACTAGCTTGGCAGCGCTCGCCGTTATCGGTGGTGCGGCTGCCGGACTGGCATCCAGCGCATCCGGCGTTCCGCCTGCGGGTATGCCTGCGGCTCAACTGGCCGCTGTCGGCGCGCCGCTGCCACAGGACCCGCCAACGCCGTCACCCGCACCGGCGCAAAACCTGCCGACCGCTGAGCAGCTGACAGGTATCCTCACCAACCTTTCCGATCCTGGCGTGTCGTACCACACGAAGGACGGCCTGGTCGAAGGTGGCATCGGCTCGGGCGAGGGCCATGTCATGGACCACGAACTGAGGAAGGCGTACCGCAACGGGGAACTGCCGCTGTCCTTCGTCGTGTCCAACGTCCAGGAGAACGGCCCAACGACGGCCACCGCCGACGTCGCCATCTCCGGTCCCAAGCTCCCGGCACCGGTCACCAAGAACCTCATGTTCGTCAATCAGCCGACCGGCTGGGTGTTGTCGAGCCCGTCCGCGACGCAATTGGTGCAGGCGGTCTCAGGTCTTTAGACCCAGAATCGCTAGCGAGTTAACGCGATTCTGCGACCACGCGGAGCGAGTGACGGGATTCGAACCCGTGTCTACGGCTTTGCAGGCCGCTGCCTAGCCGCTCAGCCACACCCGCGCGAACCCCTAGCGTGCCAGGACGGACCGCGGGTAGCCCAGTGTTTGCATCGGCCTGATCGTTTCGGTCTGGCGTTGCGAGTCGGGGCCGGAAACCGGGCACCTGGGTAACCGCGATTGACGGTCCTATTGTTGCGTTTGAGTATTGTCCTCGGAACAGGCCGGATTCGTCACGGGCCAGGCACCGGGAGTCAATGGCGAAGCGGTGACTTGACGCCGCCATAGTGGCTCGGACTCGAAGAAGGACCCGATGACCATCCGTACCGCCGACGACGTGTACTACGACCCGTGGGACGTTGACCTCAATGCCGATCCGTATCCGATGTTCCGGCGCATACGCGAAAGCGCCCCGTTGTACTACAACGCCCAACATGACTTCTATGCGCTGAGTCGATTCGATGTCGTCAACCGGGCCCTGGTTGACCACCAGACTTTCAGCTCGGCACGCGGAGTCGTGCTGGAGATCATCAAGGCGAACATAGAAATTCCGCCGGGCCTGCTGATCTTCGAAGATCCGCCTGTGCACGACGTCCACCGCAACTTGCTGTCCCGAGCCTTCACGCCGCGCAAAATCAACGCACTCGAGCCGATGATTCGGGAATTCACGGCAAGGTGCTTGGATCCGTTGATCGGCGGGGATCGGCTCGATTTCGTCAAAGATCTCGGCGCGATAATGCCCATGCGCGTGGTGGGCATGCTGTTCGGAATTCCCGAGGACTACCAAAGCCGAGTGCAGGAGCACGCCGACAAACACGTCCGCACCAATCGGGGCGGACATATCACCGACAATCATGACGTCAGCCTCGCCGACGGAGAGGTGTTCGCCGACTTTGTCGATTGGCGCACAAACCATCCCGCCGACGACCTGACCAGCGAGCTGCTCAACGCTGAATTTCAGGACGAAACAGGTGCCACCAGAAGGCTGCACCGCGACGAACTGCTCATGTTCATGAAAGTCGTTGCTGTTGCCGGCTCAGAAACCACGACGCGGTTGATCGGTTGGTCGGGCAAGCTGTTGTCCGAACACCCAGACCAGCGTCGGCAGTTGGTCGTTGACCGATCACTGTTGCCCGGCGCGATCGAAGAGGTCCTGCGCTTCGAGCCGCCCGCGCTCCAAGCGGCTCGTTACGTCACTCGCGACATCGAACTGCACGGAACAACCGTTCCCCAGGGAAGCTCAATACTGACATTGATTGGAGCGGCCAACCGCGACGGACGGCGGTTCGGAGAGAACGCCGAAACCTTCGATGTGAAGCGGGTACCGCGGCAGCATCTGACTTTCGGGGTGGGTGCGCATTACTGCTTGGGCAATGCGCTTGCGCGAATCGAGGGTCGAATCGCGTTGGACGAGATCATGAATCGATTTCCTGATTGGGATGTCGACCTTGACGCCGCGATCTTCTCGTCGTCGTCAGCCGTGCGCGGCTGGGACAGCATGCCGGCCCGCGTCTAATCCCTCAGTGCGCGAACACAGCTGATGCGCCGGGCTCGTTATCGAGCACATGGCGTTTGAAGATCATCATGTAGGCGAAGTAGACAGCACCGACCGTAAGCAATCCGGCCACGATGACGATCGGCACGATTGCTTTTGCGGGAGAAAGCAACATGATCAATGCGCAGATCGACCAGATGAGCGCCGCGATCGACACAGGCAATTCGAATCGCCCGATGTCGAACGCCCCTTCCTGACGGCCCAGATTTTTTGAATCATTATTCCACGTCTCCACCTATGACTTGCCCATTGAGGCTGCTGTTGTACTGCGGGCAGTACGCGAGCGTCGACGCATCGACGATACTTATTGCAGTCACCTCATCTCCGCTACCCGATTCACCCGCCAAGCCCAGCCGCTCCACGCCGTTGCCGGCCAACACGATACTCGAGGCCTGTAGGTCACTTTGGCCTTGTGCTTTGGCGTCGCAGACTTGCTGCGCCAGCGGGATGATGGCCAGTGCCGCCGCTTCCGTCGTGGGCGGGGTGAACACGCGCGTCAAGTA
>JAVROG010000596.1:0-5457 GCA_032162865.1 Mycobacterium sp.
GGGAGATTCACTTTCGAGAAGTTAGCCAGCTAGTCCCGGCTTCTCCGCGTGTCCGCCGAACTGCTTACGCATCGCCGAAAGTGCTTTATTGGCAAAGTCATCAAGGTCGCGCGAGGCGAAGCGGGACTGCAGCGCCGTCGTCAGTACCGGCGCCGGAACGCCCTCGTCGATCGCCGCGATGGAGGTCCACCGGCCCTCTCCGGAATCGGAGACCCGCCCGGAGAATTCGGTGAGATCGGGCGACTCGTGCAATGCGATCGCGGTCAAATCGAGTAGCCATGAGCCGATGACGCTGCCCCGTCGCCACACCTCGGCGACATCCGCGATGTCAAAGTCGTATTGGTAGCACTCGGGATTGGACAGCGGAGCGGTTTCGGCATCACCCTCTTGGATGCGTTTGCCAATGTCGGCACAGCGCAGGATGTTCAGCCCTTCGGCGAGCGAGGCCATCATCCCGTACTCGATCCCGTTGTGCACCATCTTGACGAAGTGCCCCGCCCCGGAGTGGCCACAATACAGATAGCCCTTCTCCGGCTGGGCGATTTCACCGTCGCGGCCCGGCGTACGAGGCGCGGCGTTTACGCCCGGAGCGACGGTGGCAAAGATCGGTTCGGCATGCGCGAAGGCGTCCGGATCCCCGCCGATCATCAGGCAGTAGCCCCGTTCCCGGCCCCACACGCCGCCGCTGGTGCCACAGTCCAGTAGGCGAATTCCTCTCTCGGATAGAAACTTTGAATGCTTGAGGTCGTCTCGATAGTAAGAGTTGCCGCCATCGATCACGATGTCACCGGACTCGAGGGTGTCGGCCAGTTCCTCGATCACGCCACCGGTGATGGTTCCTGCGGGCACCATCACCCAGACGACCCGCGGAGCGGCAAGCTTGTCGCGTAGCTCCTGCAACGAGGAGACTCCGGTGGTGTTGGGATCCTTCGCCATCGCCTTGACCGCGTCCGGGCTGTGGTCGTAGACCACAGCCTCGTGGCCGGCGTCGACCAGCCGGCGCACGATATTGGCACCCATCCGACCAAGTCCGATCATGCCTAGCTGCATAGTCTTTCGTCTCCTTAGTGTCGCGAGTCCGTGCTTTTGGGCATCCACGGCTCATTCCAGGCGTGATGATCACTGAGTAGCGAGTCCGCGGCGTCCGGTCCCCAAGTACCGCGGTCGTAAAGATGAACTTTGCCGGGGTGGTCCAGCAGGGGCTGCACGATGCGCCAGGTCTGCTCGATGCTGTCCATCCGGGCAAAGAGCTGGTGATCGCCGGTCAATGCGGCATGGAAGAGGCGCTCGTAGGGCCGTTCCGGTTCGCCGAGATCGTCGGCGAACGAGGAGTCCAGATGAACGTCCTGCCACTCGTCGCCCACCTGCCCGGACAGCTGCAGTCGCATGCCTGGAGCAGGGTCGATGCGCAGCACGATCTGATTGGGCTCGGCCACCTTACTGATCGGCAGAAATCCCAGGCTGGGGGTGGGCCGCAGCAACAATCGGACCTCGGTTACCCTCTCCGGCAACGCCTTTCCGGCCCGCAGGAAAATCGGCACACCGGCCCAGCGCCAGTTGTCGATCTCCGTCTCTAGTGCGATGAAGGTTTCGGTTTCCGAATCGTCCGGCACTTCAGGGATATCGGTGTAGCCACGGTATTGCCCACGCACACACTGCTCTGGCTTGAGCGCCGGCATCGCGCGGAACACTTCGGCTTTCTTATCGTTCAGATCGTCGGCACTGGGGCCGACCGGCGGCTCCATGGCCACCAGGGCGAGCACTTGCAGCAAATGGTTCTGCACCACGTCCCGCAAAGCACCGACCGCATCGTAAAACTTGCCGCGGGTCTCCACACCGAAGTCTTCGGCCATCGTGATCTGGATCGCGGCCACGCTGTCGCGGTCCCACAACTTCGCGAGTGCCAGGTTGGCGAAGCGCAGAAATTCCAGCTCCACCACCGGCTGCTTGCCCAGGAAATGATCCACCCGCATGATCTGCTTTTCGTCGAGCACCGCACGCAACCGGGTGTTGAGTTCGCACGCGGAATCGAAATCGTGGCCGAACGGCTTCTCCACCGCCACCCGGGCTAGCTTGAGCAACCCGGCTTTACCCAGGTTCTCGACGATCGGTGCGAATAGCGACGGCGGCATCTCCAGGTAGAACAACGGATGCTGTGCCGAACCGATTCGCTCGGCCAGCGACTTGTAGAGCTGAGCATCGGTGACATCGCCGTGCAGGTAGGACAACC
Source organism: Mycobacterium sp. (assembly GCA_032162865.1). GTDB lineage: Bacteria > Actinomycetota > Actinomycetes > Mycobacteriales > Mycobacteriaceae > Mycobacterium. The sequence continues at coordinate 2,231 of JAVROG010000596.1, forward strand.
GGCCGGCAAACCGGTCGAAGACCGCGTCGTCGACCTTCGCGCCGTTGCTCTCGATGGACTCTCGGGCCAGCGCAACGAGTTTCTCGAGAGGGATATCGTCACTGGCAACACCCAAAACCGGGCAGTTCAGCAGGTCGTTGCATTCCAGCCGGTACAGCGCGCGGAACGTCATTTTCCGCGCTAGATCACCGGTAAGCCCGAAGATTACGAACAGATCTGAGACGGTGCTGTGGCCGTCGGCCAATCCCCCACCTCCAGGACGTCACTTGGCTCACTGGAGAATTGCTTCCCCGCGGCGACCAAACTCAACCCTAGACCACATTGGCCCGACAGGATGAAGCCGAAGCGTCCCTGAAATGATGCTGGCATGAGCGATACGTTGCATATCGCGCTGTACGTGCTGGCGGGTATCGCCGTAGTCGAAGGCGGTGCAGTTGCCACGTTGTGGGTGCTGCTTCAGCGCAGTCGTCGGGAGCTCGAGGAATTACGCCAGCGCACCGACCCCACGAGGCGGCTGCTATCCGGGGGGCGCGAGGCCGTGAAGACGGTGTGGAATACCGCGAATCGGGTGCGCAAGGAGGGCTTTGGTGCCGCGATGCGCAGCTCGATCGAAGACCTCGCCGACTGGGCCGAGGTAGAGCGCCCAGACCTTGCCCGGGTCACCCCGGACGGCCGAGTGGTGATTCTTTTCTCCGACATCGAGGAGAGCACCGCCCTCAACGAGCGGATCGGAGATCGCGCCTGGGTCAAGCTGATTGGCGCACACGACAAGCTGATTCAGGAGCGGGTGCGGAAACGCGAAGGGCATGTGGTGAAGAGCCAAGGCGACGGATACATGGTCGCGTTCGCACGTGCCGAACAAGCGGTCCGGTGCAGTATCGAGGTCCAGAATGCATTGATTAAGGACGCACAGCGCAGGCGGCACGAGGAAATTCGGGTCCGGATCGGCATTCATATGGGCCGTTCGGTGCGCCGGGGCGACGACCTGTTCGGCCGCAATGTCGCCATGGCCGCCCGGGTTGCCGCTCAGGCCGAAGGCGGCGAAATCCTGGTGAGCCAGACCGTTCGGGATGCCGTCCGAGACTGCGACGACGTCAAGTTCGACGACGGCCGCGAGGTCGAGCTGAAAGGCTTCTCCGGCAGCTACCGGTTGTTCGCGGTCGAGGCCGAGGCCGAGCCCGAGCCCGAGCGGGACTGATAGCCCTCCGTGTCGGATTCGGCCAGCCGCTGGTGGAGCCGCGACCGGATCTCGTCGGGCGTGTAGGCACGCCGTTTCCGTTGATCACGCGCTACCACCGCGCCACCGGCGACGACGCCCGCGACACCGGCCAGCCCGATCCACTTCCAAATGTTGCGCATCAGCACAGGCTATATCTGCCGATCTCTGCCTAGAGTGCTCTCGTGGACTCGAGCACGCTCACCTTGGATCAAGCGCTGGCCGAAACTCGGACCGGTGACCTATGGCTGTTTCGGGGCGCTTCTCGGCCCGACCGCGCCATCCAGACCCTGACGAACGCCCCGGTGAATCACGTTGGCATGACCGTGGCCATCGACGACATGCCGCCGCTGATCTGGCATGCCGAACTGGGCGACAAGCTTGTCGACTTATGGACCGGCACCAATCAGCGCGGCGTTCAACTCAACGACGCGCGTCAAGTATTTTTGCGCTGGACGGAGCACTACCACCAGCGTTGCTGGTTCCGTCAGTTGACGCCGTACGCCAACCACAAGCAGGAGGACGAACTGCTGCGGGTGATCGCCAGGATGAACGGAACCGCGTTTCCCACCACCGCGCGGTTGACGGGGCGGTGGTTACGCGGTCGACTGCCGACCGTCAACGACTGGTTCCGCGGAATCCCGTTGGTAGACAAAAAGGTTCGCGAGCGGACAGAACGCCGCAGGTCCGAGGAGCGCAAGATGGGCCTGTCGACCGCGTATTGCGCAGAGACCGTGGCGATTACCTACGAGGAAATGGGATTGCTCGTCACCGACAAGGACACAAACTGGTTCGACCCCGGCAAGTTCTGGAGTGGCGACACGTTGCCGTTGGCGCCGGGCTACCAGCTAGGCAAGGAGATTTCGGTCGTTAAGTAGTGGCGATCGCAAGCGCGGCGTGCCGGGCGCAGCGGGTCGCCACCATCCGAACCGCCTAGTGGCGATCATTTCGACGTGTCAGCCGAACTCCACGCGTGTGGCAACCGGAGTGGGGTTTCGGGTCAGATCCAGTACGGGACAGTGCGCGTCGACCGCGTCCTGCAGTTCGCGGTAGCGCTCCAGCGTCTCCGGTCCACTCACCTTGACCACCAACCGAACTTCCTGGAATCCCGAGCGGACGCTGTCGTCCAATCCGAAGAAGCCCTGGACGTCGAGGTCGCCCTCGGCGTGCGCGCTGATCTCGTCGACCGCGATGCCCAGCTTCTCGGCATAAAAGCGCCAAGTCACGATCTGACAAGACAGCAGCGAGGCCAGGTAGTACTCGACGGGGTTGGGCGCCTTGCCCTCGCCGCCGAGGGTCGGCGGCTCGTCGGCCTCGACGTGATACTGGCCGAGGGTGACGGTGCTGGCCACCGCGTGGTGGGCAGTAGCTGAGGCCCGGAAAATCACCTGCGCGTTCGCCCGGTCCACGGCAACGGCATCGTGGGTGGCGGCGATGACACCCCCTAAATGGGTTGTCGAAGCTGTCATGGCAGCGCTCCCTCCGGCGTGATCGGGGAAACGCTAGCTATCAAGCCCGGTTGGATCGACCTTCCTGCTCAGCATGAACGGAATTCGCGCAATACGAATTGGGCTCGTTTTTGCTTTCACTGAAATTCAGCGCCGAGATGCAACTGTTTGCAGTGCATCCAAATCGCTTTGATATAATCACGCCCGTTGGCGCTTTGTGAGGAAGCCCACAAATGCGCCAACGGGCGTAGCTGCAGTTATCTAGGATAGTGTGACGCAGGTCGCAGAATAGCTTTAGTTGCGCTGCTCACAGCGGATGGGAAATTGTTACGGAGTCGCCATATCGGGTTCGCCGACGGGACCCGGGTCGGGCGCTGGCAGATCCGGCGCCGGGGCGGCCGGTTCGGGAGCGACTGCATCGACCAAGACGGCGGGCGCATCTGGGGCGGGCGCTTCGCCTTCGGGCAGGTCAAGGTCCATCGGCAGATACATATGGTGGCTGAAACCGGCCTGGAAGGCGCCCGCACCACCGATGTGGACCCCACCGCCTACACCGGCGCACC
>JAVROG010000597.1:0-4298 GCA_032162865.1 Mycobacterium sp.
CCGACGGCACCGGACCCGGCGGTATGAGCGCGGCTGGGCAGGCCGCGGAGGCCGGGGTTCTGCGGGGACTGCCCGACGCGCAGGGAATTCTGTGCGGATCGATCGTGTCCGGCCTGCGAATGCGGCCCGGCAACTGGGCCGGAGCGTATGCCTGCTGGGGCATCGTAAACCGCGAAGCGGCGGTGCGATTCGTCGCGGCCGGCCCCGGCAGTCCACGCGGCGGCAATGTCGAGGTGAAGATCGTCGATCCCTCCGCCAACCCCTACCTCGCGTCAGCGGCGATCCTCGGACTCGCACTCGACGGCATCAGGAACGAGGCCACGTTGCCGCCGGAAACGGCAGTTGACCCGGCGAAGCTCTCCGAAGCGGACCGGGTCGCCGCCGGCACCCTGCTGCTGCCCGAGGCTCAGGTGGAAGTACTGGCCGCGCTGGATAAATCGGCGATTTTGCGGACTATCCTCGGCGATCCGGTGATCGACATGGTGGTCGCCGTGCGCCGGATGGAACACGACCGGTACGCCGACCTCGAGCCCCAGGCACTGGCGGATAAGTTCCGGATGGCCTGGAGCGTATGACGCTACTGGCACAACACCTCGCCCAAGTCGCGTTGATCGACCAGCACGTGCACGGCTGCTGGCTGACGGCGGGGGACCGCCGCCGGTTTGAGAACGCGCTCAACGAAGCCAATACCCAACCCCTCGCCGACTTCGACTCGGGTTTCGATTCGCAACTGGGCTTCGCGGTGCGCAACCACTGCGCCCCCATCCTGGGACTGCCCAGACACGTTGATCCGCAAGCGTATTGGGGGCGCCGTAGCCAACTGAGCGAAAGCGAGCTGGCCCGCCTTTTTCTGCCGGCCGCCGGGGTGAGCGATTGGCTGGTGGACACCGGTCTCGGCGACGACATCGCCGGTGTCGCCCAGTTGAGCGAACTGTCCGGTCGCCGGGCATACGAAGTGGTCCGGCTCGAGCAGGTGGCCGAGGAGGCCGCACAGGCTGCCGGCGATTACGCGTCGGCATTCGAAGAGATCCTGCACCGGCGTGCCGCGACCGCCGTGGGAACGAAGTCCATCCTGGCCTACCGAGGCGGGTTCGACGGCGATCTGAGCGAACCGTCGTCAGCACAGGTCCGCGCCGCCGCCGAACGATGGCGCGACGGCGGCGGCGTCCGGTTGAGCGACCGGGTGCTGTTGCGGTTCGGATTGCATCAGGGGCTGCGGCTGGGCAAGCCGCTGCAGTTCCACGTCGGACTCGGCGACCGGGACTGCGATCTGCACAAGACCAATCCGCTTTTCCTGCTTGATTTTCTGCGCCAATCGGGGGACACCCCGATCGTGTTGCTGCACTGCTATCCCTACGAACGCGAAGCCGGCTATCTGGCGCAGGCGTTCAACAACGTCTACCTCGACGGCGGATTGGCCGTGAACTACCTGGGTGCGCGAACACCAGCCTTGATTGCCCGGTTACTCGAACTCGCGCCATTCCGCAAAATTTTGTATTCATCGGACGGGTTCGGACCCGCGGAGTTGCATTATTTGGGCGCAGCGTTGTGGCGCAACGGTATTCACCGTGTACTGAACGACTTCGTGCAAAACGGAGATTGGTGTGAAAGCGACGCAATGCGGGTAGTCGACCTCATTGCGTATGACAACTCCACTCGCGTCTACAACCTCAGACGCCGGTAGACCATAAAGACAGGATGGGAGAATGGGAACATTCGGGGACGTCATGGAATGGACGAAAAAGCAGGTCGCGACCAGAGTTCCAAAGGCCGACCTGGACCAGCGCGATCCTGACTACATCCGCGACCAGCTGCCGGGAACGTGGTTACTGGCATCGCTGTACTTCAGGGCGGACGTGAAAGGCCTGGACCGAATTCCCGCTGAGGGTCCGGTGCTGCTGGTCGGCAACCATAGCGGCGGCAACGTCCCACCCGACACTTTCGTATTCACGCTCGCGTTCTGCTCCTATTTCGGCGTCGAGCGACCCTTTTATCAGCTGGCCCACAACCTCGTAGTCTCGGCACCGCCACTGGGCTGGCTACGCAAATTCGGCACCGTCGCGGCAAATCATGAGAATGCGCGCTTGGCCTTGGAGTCCGGCGCGGCCCTACTGGTCTATCCCGGCGGCGACTACGAAGTCTTCCGACCGTCGTGGGAACGTCACAAGGTCGACTTCGGCGGCCGCATGGGTTATGTGAAGCTGGCCCGTGAAGCCGGCGTCCCGATCGTTCCGGTCTCCAGCGTCGGCGGCCAGGAAAGTGCGTTGTTTCTCAACCGAGGACAATGGCTGGCGAAGCTGTTGATGGCGGATAAGTTGCTGCGGCTCAAAAGCATTCCGATTTCACTGGCCCTGCCCTGGGGCCTGAATATCAGCGACCTGGCCGGGCACATTCCATTACCTACCAAGATCGCGATAGAAGTGCAGGAGCCGATCGAAGTCGACGGAGACGACGAGGCTGTGCACGACAAGGTGATGGACAGCCTGCAGGCCGGCGTCGACCGCCTCGCCGCTCGACGACGCTTCCCGGTCATCGGCTGATGCGCGTCGAACGGCACTGCGTCGTCAACGCCGACCGCGACCAGGTCTGGAAAATCGTCGGTGACCCGGATCGCTATCCCTCGTTCATGGCAAATCTCGAGCGCTGGGAGACGGCGAACGAGCATTCTCCCGGCGTCGGCGCGCGCTACACCGTGCACTGGAAGATCGGTTCGGTGCCCGTAGGCGGTCTGATCGAGGTCGTCGAATTCGACGACGGGCGCGACCTGGCGTGGGTGGGCATCACCGGCGTCACGCTGCACGGCCGGATGCGGCTGCGTGACGGCGCGGACGGCCGAACGAAGGTGACGTTTCGGCTGTCCTATCAGGCGCCCGGCGGAATATTCGGCTATATCGCCGACCGGATCGCCGTGCGTCAGGTGGGTCGCACGCTCACCGACACTCTCAAACGCCTCAAGGCGCTAATCGAGTCTGAAGAGGAATGAACCGCCGGAGCTTTCCGCTGGCCTGGTGACGCTGCAGGCGTTCCACCGATCGGATCTGGACGGCCGGCTCGGACAATCCGTACCGGCGTAGTGCGGTGACCAACGCGGCGCGGAGCGCATCGACAGCCGGCGCGCCGATGACCAGGACGTCGGCACCCGCAGCGGTTTGGGTGACCTGGTATTCGGATACGCGGGGCTCGGTTCCCAGGACATGTCGAAACGCACTCGCGGGCACCGTCACGAGCCCGTATTGAAAGTCGTCGTCACGGCGGCCGCCGATGTCGGCGACACGAGCGTACGAACTGCCGCATTCGCATGCGCCCGGCAGCGGTACCACTTGATCGCCAAGGTCGTAGCGGATGAATGGGAAGGTGCGATTGGCCAGTCCGGTGGCAAGCGTTCGGGCCGCGGGTTCGTCGGGACCGACCGGCCTTCCGTCAGCATTGACCCGCTCGAGAACCACCTCGTCTTCGCATACATGCAGTCCTTGACCTCGCCCACAACCGACCGCCTGCACTCCGATTTCGGTTGAGCCCCAAAGATTGTGGATCACCGGATGCCAGGCATGGGCGATCGCTTGCCGATCTTCGTCAAGTAGCGGCTCTGAGTTAGTGCTGACCCGCACCGGTGCGAGCTCGAGCTCACCGGCGATCGCCGCGCGGGCCAGTCGCCCGATCACCGTCGGATAACCCACCAGGTGCGTGGGCTGGGCCGCCCCGACCGCGGCCAGCACCTCGTCGAAAGGAGCGCCGGCCGCGATCACTTTGGTCTGCATGGCCGGGGTGGTCGGTACATCGAACAGCGGGGTGCTGGCGTGCGGGGGGACACCAGCGGATAACACGGCAAGCCGGCCTGCGGCGGTCGGATCGCGACGCTCGTCGCGTGCCTGCATTCGCCAGGCCAGGCAGGCTGCCGAAATGTAGAAATCCCAATCCCAGACGTACACACCGCGGACCCCGCTGGAGCCGCCGGAGCTGAAGATCTGGTACTCGCCGGTGTAGGAGAACCATTGCTGCTCAGCAAGGATCCGTTCCGCGCGGTCGCGATCGAGATCGGGTGCGGTGACGATGGTGTCCCAGTTCTGCTGAGCGTCCTGCTTGGTCATCACTGGAAGTGATGCCAGATCCGCGACGGTGGCCTCGAATGGGTCGAACTGCCTCAGCCGGCGACCGTGGAAGGGGGAGCGCTCCTTGGCGTAGGCCAGCAATGCCTGCAAGCGGTGGCCCTGATACTGCTCGATCTGACCTCGTGACCAATCCAGGCGCGCGACATGGTCAATCAGGCCGGCCTGCACCGCGCGCAGATGGGCGCCACG
>JAVROG010000598.1:0-3325 GCA_032162865.1 Mycobacterium sp.
GATTACTTAACGCCGCCATGGGGTGATGAGCAGCAGGACCGCTTCACCAACGCCTGCATCGAAATCGACACCAGCCTTGATCCGCACGCGCTGCTGTTTACCCTGCACAAAATCGAGAAAAAGTTCGGCCGCGACCGCGCGGAAGAAAAACGCTGGGGTCCGCGCACCCTCGACCTCGATCTGATCGCCTATGACGACGTTGCCATCGACAAGCCGGAGCTGACGTTGCCGCACCCCCGCCTGTTCGAACGCGCCTTCGTGCTGGTGCCGCTGGCGGAGATCGCGCCGGACCGTGTCATCGCGGGACGCACCGTCAGGCAGGCGCTTGCACAGCTGTCAACGGAAGGAATCCAGCGGATGCCGGACCTCGGCTGACATTGTATTGGCTGGCTCCCCAACGCCGGTATATGCCCGGCGGCACAGCCTAATCCCGGGCCGGGGCAGAGTTCCAGCGCCAATTAGGGCACCTATTTCATCACCTTCAGTCCGAAAGAGGCCTCCATTCATTACGGTGCCAACCGAGCTTATTGCGTTGGCGCGGGTATTGGCAGGATGCTTGAGATTCTCCAGCCGTGTGGCGTCTTGACCAACACCTGATTCATCAGAAATCTAGTTTGTTGCGGCGGTTGGCGGGCTGCCCCTATTGTAAAGGTGATTGGGACGTAGATTTGTGCCACCCCGTCGCCGATCATGGTGACTTTCAGGCCTGAAGGCTCGGGCTCAAGACGCCACGTTCCGTCATACAATGCAGCGAAACGTTTGAGCGCTGCATCCTGCCCCCAGATTGGCGTGCCGCGCGTGATCCAGAGAAAATTTGGCGAGCCCAACAACAGGGATTCGACCACCTTGATGTCGTGCGCGTTTTGAGCGGCAACGAAGCGATCGAAGGTCGCTCGCACTTCATCTTCAGGGCCCGCGACGGCGGACTTGATCGTCAGGAAGATGAAGATCAGCGTCATGCATGCAGTCAAACGTCTGGCGACGCGACCGCGGTAAAAGTCGCCCTCATTTGTTCTGCCGTTTGCCCGCATGTTGATGTTCCTCTCTCCTCGATGGCTTCGCTGGCTCTGCGTCTTAGCCGACCCGACGAGTGATTTATCGAGCATCGTTAAGTGCGGTCCGCGGGGCCAGCGCTCGCTTGGAATTGCGGAATGGGTCATTCAGCAATGATCGAGCGCAGACGACGCGATGTCTCTGGAAATACCTTAAATTTTTCCTGCAAATCTCCTAAGATAGTGCAATGCATGCCGCAGAAGACTGGGTTTTCGAGTTTGAGAACTTTATTCTGGCGCCCAAGGAGCGCCTGTTGCTGTGTGGTGGGGAACCGGTTCCCCTGACAGCCAAGGCCTTCGATTTGCTCGTCGCACTCGTTCGGCGCAGCGGACATCAGATTAGCAAGGACGATCTGCTACGCGCGGTGTGGCCGAACACGGTCGTCGAGGAAGTAAACCTGACTGTGAACATCTCCGCCCTCCGCAAGGCATTGGGCCGCAGACGCAATGGAAAGGAAGTGATCCAGACTGTGCCAACGCTCGGTTATCGCTTCGTTGCTTCGGTCAAGACACGGGATGCGGCAGTGGCCCTCGAACTGCAACATCCCTCACGCGGGCTCCGAATGCAGCTTCCCAACCAGGAGCGCCGACAGCTCGGTCAGCCGGTCACCGAAAATGCGGACGCATACCGCGCCTATCTTCAAGGCCGCCACGATTGGAACCAGAGATCGGAGGAGAGTCTCAAGCGAGGGATAGCGAGCTTCCAACGCGCCGTCTACATTGACCCGCTGTTTGCGGCCGCCTATTCCGGGCTCGCGGATTGCTACGCCGCATTGGGCTATCTGAGCTATATTGCTCCAGCCGAGGCGTTTCCGGCTGCGAGGCGGCATGCAACGAAAGCGCTTGAATTGGATGCGACGCTTGCCGAGCCCCACGCATCATTCGGCCTAGTCAAGTTGTACTTCGACTGGGATTGGCTCGGCGCGGACGCAGACTTCCGGCGCGCGATTTCGCTCGATCCAGACTACGCGCCAACACATGAATGGTACAGCATTTATCTGCTGGCCGCCGGGCGGACTGCAGAGGCTTTTCGGGAAATTCAGCTTGCGCGTCATCACGACCCTCTTTCCTTGTCGATTAATTCCGATCTCGGTTTCCACCACTACTACACAGGCCAATACGACGAGGCGGTGAAACAGTTGAAATTCGTGTTGGAGATGAACCGAAACTTTCCGCCGGCGCACCTTTGGTTGGGACGGACTTTTCAAGAGTTGGGAAAGTTCGAAGATGCCCTCGCAGAATTTCGTCAAGTCGAGGAAGTGCTCCGCAGGTGGCCCGTTTCGATTGCGGCGCGAGGCTTCGTCGCCGCGGTCGCTGGCCGCACCGAGGAGGCCCAGGAGATACTCACTGAATTGGAAAGGCTAGCGAGCCGCAAGTTCGTGACTTCCTACGGGATCGCGCTCGTCCATGCGGGCCTCGGTCAGAACGACGCTGCCTTCGCGAGACTCAACGAGGCCTTCGATGAGCGATCGCATTGGCTCGTCTGGTTACGCCTGGACCCGCGCTGGAACACTCTGCGCGGCGATCCGCGATTTGCACAACTGGTGAATCGTATGCGGTTTCCGCTATCAACCGAGGGAATCCAGCGGCTGCCCGACCGCGGCTGACGTTGTATTAGCCGGCTCCCCGTGGCAATTTCCGGCTATAGCGTGTGACTTCAGGTCGAAGCGGCGAAGACTCTTCTCTCTCCCCCGCTTGCGGGGAGAGGTGAAACGACTTCGCTGCCGGCCATCATGCTCTGGGAACAACGCCTCCATGGGACGACCGGCTGAATGACCGCCACACCAGACGAGCTGCGGCTGGCCGCCGATTTTGCGCCTGCGACCTACGACGATTGGCGCAAGCTGGTCGGTGGCGTGCTGAAGGGCGCGCCGTTCGAGAAACTGGTCGGCAGGTCGTACGACAATTTGCGCATCGAGCCGATCTATCAGCGCGCCCGCGGCACGACGCCGATCGCCGGCCGCGCCCAGGCTGTGCCGTGGCGGATCATGCAGCGCATCGACCATCCCGATGCGGCCGTTACCAACGCGCAGGCGCTGCACGACCTCGAAAACGGCGCCAACGGCCTGGAGCTTGAGTTTACCGGTGGACCGGGCGCGCGCGGTTTTGGGATCGTCGATGCAACGAAGGAGACGTTGGGACGTGCCCTCGACGGCGTCATTTTTGACGCCGGGATCGCCATCGCACTCAATCCGGTGCTCGGACGCGACAATGCCGGCATGAACCTCGCCGATCTTATCGAGGCTCGCGGCTTCGACCCTGCGAAAGTCGAC
>JAVROG010000599.1:0-2819 GCA_032162865.1 Mycobacterium sp.
GGCTGGAGTTACGGCGAAGCCTGGCACACTTACTCTCGCAGCAGGCGTCCCGCAGAATATGACCTTCACCGCGGATGCGACGGTCGCCGTCTCCTCTGCAACGGTGACGCTGACCGGCACCTCGGGCACGCTCAGCCACAGCGCGACCGTCGCGCTGACAACAACCCCTGCGCCGATGGCTGACTTCTCTTTGACGGTGACGCCGGCCTCGCAGACGTTGGTCGTAGGGTCAACGGGCACCGCGCTTTCGGTGCAAGCGACACCCGTGAGCGGCTTCACCGCACCGGTTTCGGTGGGGATCACCGGGTTGCCAGCGGGGGTGACTGCAAATCCAGGATCGGTGAGGCTGACGCCTGGGGTTGCGCAGAACGTGACATTGACGGCGAGCAGCGGAACCGCAAGTGGCACTTCCACAGTGACATTTACCGGAACTGCGGGAGCACTGTCGCACACCGCGACGCTGGCTCTGACGGTCCAGACGCCGGCTATTCCGGATGTGACGACCTATCACTTCGACAACTCGCGCGACGGGCTGAATGCGCAGGAGACGGCGCTTACGCCGGCAAACGTGAGCAGCGCAAGCTTCGGGAAAATCGCATTCTTCCCCGCCGACGGGAAGGTGGACGCACAGCCGCTGTACCTGGCTGGGCTGAACGTAAACGGCACTGCGACGAATGTGCTCTACATGGCAACGGAACACGGCAGCTTGTACGCATTCAATGCGGATGCCGACCCGAATAACGTCGCTCCGTTGTGGAAGACATCGCTACTGGGAGGCGGAGAGGTGCCGAGCGACAATCATGGCTGCAGCCAGATCTCTCCTGAGATCGGCATTACGTCGACGCCGGTGATCGATCGCGCGAAGGGCGTGATTTTTGCCGTGGCGATGAGCAAGGATGCCGGCAGCAACTATCATCAGCGGCTGCATGCGTTGAGCCTGGTGACGGGAGCGGAGGTGGCGGGCAGTCCAGTCGAGATCACGGGCACGTATCCCGGAACCGGCGCAGGGTCGTCGGGCGGCAATGTGCCCTTCGACCCTAAACAGTATGCGGAGCGCGCGGGGCTGCTGCTGTTGAATGGCACGATCTATCTTGCCTGGACCTCGCACTGCGATATTGGGGCTTATACGGGATGGGTGATGGCTTACAACGAAAGCACGCTGCAGCAGAGTGCGATCCTGAACCTGACGCCGAACGGCAGCGATGGATCGATCTGGATGTCCGGGAACGGGTTGGCCGCCGACGCGAGCAGCAACATTTATTTTCTGGACGCGAACGGCACCTTCGATACGAGCTTCGACAGCAATGGCTTTCCTGCGCAGCACGACTACGGTAACGCGATCATCAAGTTGAGCACTGCGGGCGGCACGCTGGCGGTCGCGGATTATTTCGAGCCACTGAATCCCAAGAATATCCCAGACGAGGATCTGGGTTCTGGTGGCGCGATGCTGCTGCCCGATCTGACCGACGCGAGCGGCACGGTGCGACATCTGCTGGTGGGTGCGGGCAAGGACACCAATATCTATGTCGCTGATCGCGACAACCTGGGGAAGTTCAACGCGTCCAACAGCAGCAACCTTTACCAGGAGTTGCCGAACGCGTTGGCGGCTGGCGCGTGGTCATCGCCCGCGTACTTCAACGGCACTGTCTATTACGCAGGCCAGAAGGATACGCTGAAGGCTTTTCCGATTGCGCAGGCGAAGCTTGCGACCACGCCGTCAAGCCAGTCGGCGGCGGTGTTTCCCTATCCGGGGAGCACGCCGAGCGTTTCGGCGAATGGGACGCAGAACGCGATTGTGTGGGCGCTGGAGAGTCCTTCCGGCGGCGCAGGGGTGTTGCACGCTTACGATGCGGCGAGCTTGAGCAACGAGCTCTACAACAGCAACCAGGCGGCAAACGCACGCGACGCATTCACGGGGAACAAGTTCATCACGCCGGTGATTGTGAATGGGAAGGTGTTCGTGGGCACGCCGACGGGTATTGTGGAGTTCGGACTGCTGCCCTGACGGAGTCGCTTGACAGCGCATATATGCTGACCACAAGCTGCCATCCTCTCTGTTGACGGGAGACGCCTTTGCGACGTCCCTTATTCCATCGCTCTGTAGTTCGACTTGGAGTTCGAATTGGCGGCACGTTGCTTGTGCTGCTGCTTCTCGCATTCCCTGTCCTGCGGGCGCAATCCGCACCTGGGTCGCGTGTCATCGGCTTCATGACCGACTTCGATGTGAAGGATGACGCGGTCGGCATCTGCAAGGCGGTGATGCTGGGCATTGCGCCGCACGCGACGATTATCGATATTTCGCACCAGGTGACGCCGTTCGATATTGCGCAGGCCGCGCGGTTTCTGGCGGGCTCGGCCCCTTACTTCCCGCACGATGCGGTCTTCGTCGCGGTGATCGATCCGGGGGTCGGCAGCGCGCGCAAGGCGATCATTGTGAAGTCGAAAGTGGGGCAGTATTTCGTGCTGCCGGACAATGGCATGATCACGCAACTGGCCGAGCGCGATGGACTGGCAGGCGCGCGGGAGATTACGAATCCGGCATGGATGATTGGCGCGAAGCTGTCATCGACCTTCCATGGACGGGATATCTTTTCCCCCGCAGGCGCGCACCTGGCGCGCGGCGATGACTGGAGCGACGCTGGGCCGGCGTTGGATGTGGCGAAGCTCGTCCGGCTGAAGAACAACACGGCGGCCATAGATGCCAATGGGCTGCATGGGCAGGTGATCGGGACCGATGGCCCGTTCGGCAATCTGGTGACGAATGTGCCGGGGGAGACGTTTGCGAAGCTCGGCTACTCACTGGGCGATCGCGTTCCGTT
>JAVROG010000600.1:0-4955 GCA_032162865.1 Mycobacterium sp.
AGCGTTCGAAGATTGGCAACGGCACGATCGCGGTCGAGGGGTACGTGTCCACCGACGAGTTCTTCGGAACGCCGTACGTGGACGTCGACGAGGAGCGATCGGAACCGATCCCGCACCGCTACGTCCACGGTGGGTTCGCGGACACCGCTACTCGCTGGGCGTTCTGGTTCCCGACCGACGGGCAGTACCGCGGCCGGATCCTGCAGCCGCTCGAGGGCGCTCACGGCGGCCACGAGAACGCCTTCGGCAACGACCTCATGGCGGACTTCCTTGGCGGGCTGCGGATGTGCGCCCGCCTCGGCAGCTGCATGGTGGAGTCCAACCAGGGCCACATCGGTGACGACCTCGACCCCCGAGGCGGCGACGACCCGACGCTGTACGGGCATCGCGCGAGCGCCGAGACGGCCCGGCTGGCCAAGTTCGTGGCCGCGCAGGTCTACGGCGAGGCGCCCCACCACTCCTACGTATGGGGAGGGTCGGGCGGTGGTCGCCGGTCACCCCTGTGCCTCGAGAACGCTCCCGACGCCTGGGACGGTGCGCTGCCCTTCGTCGGTGGAGGCCCGATCGTCGAGCATGGCAGCACGGAGAAGATCGAGGGCGCGCAGGTGATGTCGTTCGCCACGATGTTCAACTGCCAGCGACTGCTCGGCGAGAAGACGGACGAGATCGCGGCCGCCATGGCTCCTGGTGGCCGCGGCGACCCCTACGTCGGCTTGACCACCCATCAGCGCGAGGAGCTGGCCAGTCTCTACCGGCAGGGCTTCCCGCGCGGCGACGAGTACATGATCGGCAAGCCGCTCGGTCAGCTATGGCTCTGGACATCGATGGCGAACTCGCTCCTCGAGCAGGACCCGACCTACTTCGAGAACTTTTGGACCAAGCCTGGCTATGTCGGCTTCGACCAGCCGAGCCTCGTCGAGCACGACATCCTCAACTCGCGCGCCACCGTCGCAAGGGTCCTCACCGGAACCGACGTCTTGAATGATCCCAAGTTCCTCGAGCCACGCCACCAGAACTTCCGGCTGCTGGTCATGGTGTTCTCGAGCATGGGCGACCCCGACTTGCCGATGGTGGTCGAGCTCGAGGGCCTCGGTGCGGAGGGCTACCGCCTCGGCTCGCGCGTCACCATCACGACAGGCGCGGCCGCGGGTCGGCGGCTCTACTGCGGAGCCCACGCCGACGACGTCCTCTTCTGCGACGGCGAGGGCGAAGCCAACCTGCTCCGGTTCACGGATGTGTCGCCGGGCGACGAGGTGCAGGTCGACAACCGAGACTTCCTGGCCTTCCACTACTTCGCCCGTCACCACCTGATGAGCGACAAGCAGTTCGACTCCCTGCGGGTGGATGAACGACCGGTGTATCCCCAGCACCCCGTGCCGAGGCAGTCGTCCCTCATGGGTGTCGGCTACTCGGGGCTCTACCGCGGCAAGCTCATCTGGGTCCACCACACCAAGGACTCGTCGCTGTGGCCCCCGCAAGGGACCATCTACCGGGAGGCAGTGCTGCATGCCCAAGGGGAGCAGGGCGCCAAGGAGCGGTTCCGCCTCCGCTGGATCGAGAACGCCGAGCACGGCCCGTCGATGATGGTGCCGTCACTGCCCAACCGGGCCAGCAATACCTGGCTGATCGACTACATGCCCTTCATCGAGCAGTCGGTGGCCGATCTGATCTCGTGGGTCGAGGACGGCATCGAGCCCGTCGACACGGCGTTCGACTACGTCGAGAACAAGGTGATCCTGTCCCCCGACGCTGAACAGCGTCGCGGCATCCAAGCGGTCATCACCGTCGCCGCCAACGGAGGCGAACGGGCGGAGGTAGCGGTCGGCAAAGCGGTCACCCTCGAGCTCCAGGCGACGGTACCGCCCGGTGCCGGCACGATCATCTCCGCCGACTGGGACTTCGACGGCACCGGCTTGTTCCCGTTCCGGCACGACGGCATCGACGGTTCGGCGGCGTCTGCGACCCTGTCAACCACGCACACCTTCGACCAACCCGGCGAGTACTTCGTGACCGGCCGGGTGCACTCGCACCGCGACGGAGACCCAGCCGCGGTGTCATGCCGGATCGCCAATGTTGCGCAGGCACGGGTGGTGGTCTCGTAAGACGTGGCCGGTGGCGGCAGTCGCCGGACGAGCCCTCTAGAATTCGACGATCAGATTCATCTCACCCTGCGCAGCACGCGCCGCGGCGACGTCCCCTTCATCGACGGCACGGGCAAGACGGCGATGGCCATCACGGATCAGGGGCACGAATCCCGCGAGTACCTCAGGATCGAATTCCTTGATGGTCTGAGCCATCAGATTGATCACGAGGTCACTGAGCACGCCTGTTATCAGTGCCAGCGACGGGCTGCCGCTAAGTTCGCCCATAAGTCGACCGAACTTGACTGCGATCTGTGTCGCGACTGGCACCGACACCTCGACATCGTCGCCCCACTCCTCTTCGACTAACTCGAGGAGCCGCCGGCGAGCTGCCGGATCGGGATTGCTTGCAGCGAGCCTTGCAACTTCTGGCCCAATTAATTGGGACGCAGTGACGAGGTCGGCGAGATCCGCGCCCTGTCGGCGCAACAGCGCTGAAGCAGACCGCGAGACCACATCGACGGACGGTGTGCCCGCGAAGAATCCGCCGTTGTTACCACGACGCACCCGGATCAGGCCCTCGGCCTCAAGAATGCGCATCGCCTGACGCACAGTCGGCCCACTGACCTGAAATCGGTCGCACAAGTCTTCCGCGGAGCCGATGTGGTCGCCGTCGGCGAACTCATCGACGACCTGCCGCCGTAGGGTTTCGGCGATCGCCTCCGCAGCACTCGGCGCCTCGCGTTCCTTCACAGCTTCACCTGCATCGTCCCTTGGCCAGACGGTTGAGACCGGACGCAGTTGCGTTGCCCGGGCAGATACAACCACGACTGACATATTTGCAGGAACATCGGCCGCTAAGCCGCGACCGCGCCGCGGTATCCGTGGACCAAATCGCTACACCGCGCTTCTTGTTCCCGACCGCTGGTCATTCTGTTAATTGAATGATGCTACCGGACCCACGCTCCATCGCGCAGCTACAGAAGTCTCAGGGAGCGGAATCTGTACGAACGCCTGCGGTCGTATTACATGTGGCACTATCGGCTGGCTTCTTGCACAAGTCGACCGGCGGATACAGGTCGATCATCAACATTGGCGCAGGAGGGGTCGGCGAATGCCGACCGGCCGTCAGCGACGCGCCATCGAGACGATCATCTCGGCGACCACCGCGATCAACTCGTCGCGCTCGACTGCCACGGTCTGCCTGTGCACGGTGTACCAAGCCCGGTCCAGCAGGCCCATCACCGCGACGCCGATGACGTCCGGCGAGTGCGCGCCGTTGCCTTCGATGGCCTGTCCCAGCTTCCACGACGCGCGAGTCACCATGCGGTTGCGCGATTTTCGGAACTCCTCGTCATCGGGCGCCGAGTGCGCCGACGCCAGGACGAACGCCCCGTGGTCGTCCATGTAGTCGAAGTAGTGGCTGACCCACGCGCGGATATCGCTGGGCCCGAACCGCTTTCCGTCGTCTGCCCACTCGGCGATAACCGCGAGCGCGTCGTGGTAGGCGGTCTTGCCGAGGACGTTGAAGATCTCGCGCTTGTCCTTGAAGTAGGTGTAGAAACCGGCCCGCGAGATGCCGCAAGCCTCGGTGATCGCGTTGATCGGCGTGCCGGTGTAGCCGCGTTCCAGGAACAGCCGACGGCTGGCGTCGAGGATCGCCGAGCGGGTGCGCTCACCGCGGCTGGCGTCCAATTGCGGTGCGGCGGGAGCACCAGAGATCACCGTCATGACGCGACTATATGTGACAGTATCGTCAAGTGCAATCAATGCACTTCACAGTCCGTTCAGCATAATTAGCTCCAGATACTTGACACAATCGTCAAGTCGCGCGAAGCTCGTATCCAAGCCCGATGTAGCGCAGCGAGAGGCACACCGATGACGCAATTCACCGACGCACCGATCTTCGACGCCGACCAGCACATGTACGAGACACCCGACGCGCTGCTCAAGTACCTGCCGGAGCAGTACAAGAAGGCCGTGCAGTTCGTCCAGATCGGCAGGCACACGAGGATCGCGATCCTCAACAAGATCACCGACTACATGCCCAACCCGACGTTCGAACGGGTTGCTGCGCCCGGCGCGCACGAGAAGTTCTACTCCGGTCAGAACCCCGAGGGTCTGACGATGCGGGAGATGTCCGGCCGCGGCATCGACACGCCGCGGGGTGCGCGCAACCCCGAGGACCGCATCGCCGAACTCGATCGCCAGGGTGTCGACTCGTGCCTGAACTACCCCACGCTGGCCAACCTCGTCGAGCACTCGTCGGCCGAGGATCCGGAGCTGACTGCGGCGATCATCCATGCGCTCAACCAGTGGATGCTCGAGCACTGGGGTTTCACCCATGCCGACCGCGTCTACTCGACACCGGTCATCAACCTCGGCATCGTCGAGGAGGGTCGCCGCGAACTCGAGTACCTCCTGAACAACGGCGCCAAGGTCGCGTTGATCAAACCGGCACCCGTCTACGGCTTCAAGGGCTGGCGCTCCCCTGCGCTGCCCGAGTTCGACCCCTTCTGGCGCGACGTCGAGGACGCGGGCCTGCCAATTGTGTTGCACGCCAGCCAACCTCCGCTGCAGGAGTACATCGACAAGTGGGAGCCACCGACCACCGCCAGCGCGTTCGAGATGTCAGCGTTCAAGTGGACGGCGTTGGGGCACCGCGAGATCGCCGACATGATCACCAGTTTGATATGCCACGGCACCCTGACCCGGTTCCCGAAGCTGCGCATCGCCAGCGTCGAGAACGGCAGCGCCTGGATCAAGCCGCTGTTCGACGATCTCGAGATGACCTATAAGAAGATGCCGCAGAATTTCCCCGAGCATCCGCACGAGGTGTTCCGACGCAACTGTTGGGTCAGCCCGTTCTGGGAG
>JAVROG010000601.1:0-2963 GCA_032162865.1 Mycobacterium sp.
CCAACCCGAAGAGCTCGACCGGGCGGCTCGATGTGTTCACCCGCGTGATCGCGGACGGCACGCGGCGGTTCGACATGATCGGCGCCGGCTACCACGGCCCGCTCTATGCCGAGATCAGCCCGAAAACCTTTCCGGTATTGCTGCGCGAGGGATCGCGGCTCTCTCAAGTGCGCTTTCGCACCGGCGAGGCCATTCTCAATGCCGACGAACTCGACGCGCTGCATGCGCTGGAGCGGCTGGTCGATATCGACAATGCGGATCTCAACCATGGCGTGGCGCTGAGCGTCGATCTGAGCGGTGAAAACGGCAGCGGCTTCGTCGGCTACCGCGCCAAGCGCCACACCGGCGTGGTCGATATCGATCGGCGAAGCGGCTACGCCGTCGGCGAGTTCTGGGAGCCGATTGCCGCGCGGCCGGACGGCACGTTGATTCTCGATCCCGGCGAGTTCTACATTCTCGCCTCGAAGGAAGCCGTGCAGGTGCCGCCGGATTACGCCGCCGAGATGGTACCGTTCGATCCTCTGGTCGGCGAGTTTCGCGTTCACTATGCCGGCTTCTTCGATCCCGGCTTCGGCTATGCCGGCGCCGGCGGGCAGGGATCGCGCGCGGTGCTCGAAGTGCGCTCGCGCGAAGTGCCGTTCATTCTCGAACACGGCCAGATCGTCGGCCGGCTGGTCTATGAAAAGATGCTGGCGCGGCCCGACGCCATGTACGGCCAGCGCATCGGCTCCAACTATCAGGCGCAGGGTCTCAAGCTAAGCAAGCATTTTCGCGCCTGAGGCCCGCAACGGACAGGCGCTCTTCCTTCTCCCCGCAAGGGGGAGGGAGCTAAGCCTCAATTCACCGACGCCGCATGCGCGGCCGACGGCGCCACGCGCCAGACCGTGTTGCCGACGTCGTCGGCGACCAGCAGCGCGCCCTGCCTGTCGATCTTGACGCCGACCGGCCGGCCCTGGGCTTCTTCCTTGTCGTTCAGGAATCCAGTCAGCACATCCTGCGGTTTGCCGGAGGGCTTTCCGTCGGCAAACGGCACGAAGATCACCTTGTAGCCGCTGTGCGGATTGCGATTCCACGAGCCGTGCTGGCCGATAAAGGCGCCGTTCTTCATGCTGGCAGGAAAAAGATCGCCGGTGTTGAAGGTGAGGCCGAGCGAGGCGGTATGCGCGCCGAGCGCGTAATCCGGCACAATCGCCTTTGCCACCAGGTCGGGTCGTTGCGGCTGAACCCGGCTGTCGATGTGCTGGCCGTAATAACTGTAGGGCCAGCCGTAGAAGCCGCCGTCCTTTACCGACGTCATGTAGTCCGGCACGAGATCGCTGCCGAGTTCGTCGCGCTCGTTGACGACGACCCACAGCGCGCCGCTTTGCGGCTGCCATGATGGTCCATTGGGATTGCGCAGGCCGGAGGCGAACACCCGGAACGAGCCGTTCGAGGGGGCAATCTCGAGAATATCGGCGCGATTGGTCTCGGCCTCGATACCGTTCTCGGCAACGTTGCTGTTGGAGCCGACGGTCGCATAGAGCTTGCTGCCGTCGGGACTGGCGGTGAGATCCTTGGTCCAGTGGTGGTTGATCGGACCGCCCGGCAGGTCGGTCACCTTGGTGGCCGGCGCGGTGATCTGGGTCTCGCCTTCCTTATAGGGGAATTTCACGATGGCATCGGAATTGGCGACGTAGAATGTATCGCCGACCAGCACCATGCCGAACGGCGAATTCAATCCCTGCAGAAATACGGTTTTGGTCTCGGCGACGCCGTCGCCATCGCTGTCGCGCAACAGCGTGATGCGGTTGGGGCTCGGCGTTACCGCGCCGGCCCGTTTCTGAAAGTATTTCTGTGCCCAGCCCCGGATGCCCTTGCCGTCCTCCGGCTTCGGCGGCGCATTGGTCTCGGCCACGAGCACGTCGCCATTCGGCAGCACATAGAGCGAGCGCGGATGGTCGAGGCCGGCGGCGAAAGCATTGACGGTCATGCCGGCGGCGGCGGTCGGTTTGGCGCCCGCCGGCCAGCTGGTGGCTTTCGCGACGTTGATGGTCGGGATCAGGGATTGCTTCGGCGCGACGAGCGTCGGCGACGGTCCAAAATCCTGTCCGGCGGCGATCGTGGTCTGTTCGTTGCAAGCGGCCAAGGGCAGCGCCAGCGCACCGACGCAGGCGGCCAACACGAATTTGTTACGCATGACGGTTCCTCGCATGGAGTTGATCCAATGCTTGGAAGTGGTGAACGTTCGCTGCGCCGCTCATGAAATTCGTGTGATTTGACAAAGGCGCCGGCGCAGTTTCAGCGGGCCGCCATGCGTCCGGCGGGCTGGCATTGCGTCTGATCGGTGCTAGGAACGTTCAGGCGGCCACGGCAGATCGACGCCTTTTATTGCATGCAAGCATTTTGACCGGCGTCGAATTCCACTTGCCGGGAAATATCTTAGGGAGAAGAAATGTCCGATATCGGGGTCGCCGAAATTCCATTGGCTGACGGCGAGAAACCCCCGCTTCCTCTTCTGGCGCAGCACGCGAAAAATCCGCTTCTCGACGGCGCGATCCTGCCGACCTTGCTGCGGCTGGCCTGGCCGAACGTCGTCGCGCTCACCGCCGGCACCTGCGTGGTGATCGCGGAGACGTCCTATATCGGCAGGCTCGGCACCGAATCGCTGGCGGCGATGGCGCTGGTGTTCCCATTCGTGATTCTGACCATGACCATGTCGGGCGGCGCCATGGGCGGCGGCGTATCGTCGGCGATCGCGCGGGCGCTTGGCGCCGGCGATCGCGAACGCGCCTCGATGCTGGCCGCGCATGCGCTGCTGATCAGCATCTGTTTCGGGCTGGTGTTCACGGTCGGCATGCTGGTTTTCGGGCCGATGCTGCTGGAACGGCTCGGCGGGCGCGGCCATGTGCTCGCGCAGGCGATCGCCTACATCCAGATCTTTTTCGGCGGCGCGGTGATTCCGTGGCTGATGAATACGCTGGGCG
>JAVROG010000602.1:0-3733 GCA_032162865.1 Mycobacterium sp.
TGCCGGAGGGATCGCCGAGCGGCAGCGGGCCGTCGGAAACAACCGTGACTTCTGCATCGCCGAGAATGAAGCGGTGAAAATACTGCGATTGGGTTCCCAGCTTCGGCGCCTTGGCCCACGCGCCGCCACTGAGCATGGTTGTGGCCCCGAGACCGGCGCCGAGAGCAAGCAGGGACCTTCGCGAAACATGTGACGTCATGCGTTTTTCCTCCACTGTTTTGTAGAAAATTGTTCTTGTCGCCCGGAACGGGTTTGTCCGCCTGGTTGGCGGGCACAGACAGGCTGCTCCCGCTCTCGATAGAGGGCAAGTGGATTTAGGCCTTTGGAAGGCGGGTGTTATGGAATCCAGATAGCAAAAAGCCCGGCCTTTGGGCCGGGCTTTGAATTATCTAGCGTTCTGCGAAGTGCCGCTTTACGCCGCCTCGTCCGCCACCGCCGCATCATCCCCATCGGCATCAGCATCGGCGTCCACATCAGCCTCACCGTCCGCTCCAGCCTCGGCCTCCGTCTTCGCCCCGCGGCGCGGGCTCTTCGCAAGCTGGCCTTCGATCTCCTTCACCGCCTCAGTCTCGGTCACGTGCTGGACCACGGCGATCTCGCGCGACAGCCGGTCGAGCGCTGCTTCATAGAGCTGGCGCTCGCTGTAGGACTGTTCGGGCTGCGATTCGCTTCGGTAGAGGTCGCGCACCACTTCGGCGATGGCGACGATGTCGCCGGAATTGATCTTGGCTTCGTATTCCTGCGCCCGGCGCGACCACATGGTGCGTTTTATGCGCGCGCGGCCTTTCAGCGTTTCCAGCGCGCGCTTGACCAGCGCCGGCTCCGACAGCTTGCGCATGCCGACATTGGCGACCTTGGCGGTCGGCACCCGCAGCGTCATCTTGTCCTTCATGAAATTGATCACGAACAGCTCAAGCTTGGCGCCCGCGATCTCCTGGTCCTCGATCGCGAGAATCTGGCCGACGCCGTGCGCGGGTTAGACCACGAATTCGTTGGTCTTGAAACCCTGGCGCTGGGTCAGAACCTTCTTCGGTTCCTCGACGCGCGGCGCGACGGCCACCGGCTTGGCGGCCGACTTCGCAACAACGGCAGGTTTGCTCGCAACCGGCCTGGCTGCGGGCTTGGGGGCAGTCTTGTTAGGGGCAGTTTTGGCGGCGGCCTTCGAAGCAGTGGTCTTCGAACCGGCCGCTTTCGCGGAAGTTTTGGCAGTCTTGCTGGGCATTGCGCTTCTTTTGTTTTTTGAGGACTTTGCTGCCGTTGCCTTGGTGGCTTTCCGGGGGTCTTTAAGAGAAGCCTTGTTAGGAGAAGATTTGGCACGGCTTTTGGTTGCACTGCGGCTGGCCGCAGCGGCTTTTTTCGAACCGTTGTTCGAACCTTTGGAAGCACTCTTTTTACGCGTTTTCTGTGACACAGCCTACGCGCGGAACCGCCGCGCCCCTGTTCGATGTTTCACGGGAACCCTTCAGGGCCTCAAGCCGGCACAACAGGATTCAGTTGTTCAATGTGCCTATAATAGCACATTTTCCGTAAAAATCAATGGTTTATGCCCGATTCCGCACCGTTATCGGCCGCCACCGGCTCAAACCACCGAACAGGGTTAAGTGGCGACCGAAATCAAGCACTGCCCCGGCGGACAAATACGAGAGCGGATCAGTCGCCGTCCCCCGGTTTAGTAGAAAAATATTTTTCGAACTTGCCCTCCTCGCCCTCGAAGTCCTTGGCGTCGGGCGGGGGTTCCTTCTTCTGGGTGATATTGGGCCAGGCCTTGGCATATTCCGTGTTCACCTCAAGCCACTTCTCCATCGCGGGCTCGGTATCGGGCTTGATGGCGTCGGCCGGGCACTCAGGTTCGCACACGCCGCAATCGATGCATTCGTCCGGATGAATGACCAGCATGTTCTCGCCCTCGTAGAAGCAGTCCACCGGGCAGACTTCGACGCAGTCGGTATATTTGCACTTGATGCAGGCTTCAGTGACGACGTAAGTCATCCAAGGCTCCGAAACGGGTCAATTTCGAGTGTTGGGTAGCGCAGGAACCCTTGAGCCGCAAGGGAAGCGCGCGGCACCCGCAAAGCGTTTAAAGCGATCCAATTTGTGCTGAATTGGCCCTGACACAGATAGTCATTCCGGCCGGGCTTGCAAATCGTCATAGAGCACCCGCGCAGCGGACGCGTCGCCGCGCCGCTCGGAAAATCCGGCCACTTTCAGGATACGCACGGTGCGATCGAGGGCGATGGTGAGCACGTCGCCCGTCTTCACCGAGTGGCCGGGCGCCTTCTCCCGCACGCCGTTGATGCGAACATGGCCGGCTTCGACCAGCGCAGCGGCACTGCTGCGGGCCTTCACCACCCGCGCATGCCACAGCCATTTATCGAGACGCTGGCGCTCCAAGCACAAACTCTCTTTCACCTCCCCCCTTGAGGGGGAGGTCGGCGCTGCGCAGCAGCGCCGGGAGGGGGGTAAGCCACAGGCGCCGGCACTTGGAGTCGGTAAGCCACACACGCCGGCGCCCGGGGCGACCCCCCTCCCCTGCCCTCCCCCTCGAGGGGGGAGGGGGAAGATCAATCCTTGCGGCCGGCGGTGAGCTGCTCCTTGAGCGCCGCCAGTTTGGCGAAAGGTGAATTGGGGTCGATCGGGCGTTCGCGTTCACGCGGCGGCGCGCTCGACGCATACTGTCGGTGCGACGGGCCGCCGCCCGAACGGCCGTCGCGGTCGCCCTTCGGCTTGCCTGCGAACTTGCCCTTGTCTCTGTCCCTGCCCTTGTCTCTGTCTTTGTCTCTACCCTTATCCTGAAAACGTTCGCGCGGCGGCGGGCGACCCTTGTCCTCGCGCGGTTCGCGCACCGCCGGCGCGGCATCGGCTGCAACAACAGCGGTCGCGGCCTCAGCCGGCGCGTCAGTGCGGGGTTTTCGGAAATCCTTGTTGCGGTCGCGCCGTCCGCGGCCATGCCGCTCGCGTTTGGCGCCTTCGCCGGTCTCGCCTTCGGCCGCGACAGGCTGTGCGCCTTCCTGCGGCTTGTTCTGATGGCGCTGGCGGTTGCGATCGTGACGCGGCCGGCGTTCGTCCGACCGGCCACCGGGCCGCCAGACCTCCACCATTTCCGGCGCCGCAACAACCTCGGGCGCCGCTGCAACGTTTGCGTCCGCCGGTGCTTCCTCGGCAACGGCTGCAGCCGTTGCATCAGGTGCGGCCGGCTCTTGCGGCGTTTCGGTCTGCTGCAGCGCCGGCGCAGCAGCTTCAACATCGATCGGCGCTGCCGGGTCCGGTTGGGCCTCGACGTGAGCCGGCTCGTTATCGTTGGCTGCGGCGCTCGCTTCCACAGGTGTTTCGGAGAGCGCCGTTTCCGCGCCGGCTTCCGCCGCTACGGCTTCGATTGCCGCTGCTTCCGCAGCTGCGGCTTCAACCGCAACCGGCGGCGGCGCAGGCGGCAATGGCAGCCGCTTTTCCATCCGGTAGCCGAGCGCGCGCAGGATCGATGCAAAATCCTCGCCGGCGGATCCGGTGAGCGATGTCATCGCCTGCGTGACCACAAAGCCGCGGCCATCGAAGGCGCCCGCGGGCTTTTCGCCAGGCGAGCCTCCAACCGAGCCTCCAAGCGAACTTTGGCGCCACGACAGCGCCGGACGAATGAGATCGGCGAGCCGCTCCAGGATGTCGACCCGCACCGCGCGTTCGCCGCATTGCTTGTAGCCCAGCGTGCGGTAGGCGTCGCGGTCGAGCAGCTTGTCGACCG
>JAVROG010000603.1:0-2536 GCA_032162865.1 Mycobacterium sp.
ACAGTTTGATATTGGCCTCGGTCTGAACAACCTTGCCGGTCGGATCTTCAATGCTCAGCTCGTAGCCTGAACGCTCCGCGACCGGAGCCAGCGACAGGTTGTTTTGATCGCGCACGTACACTTTGTATTGAACGGTGTCGCCGAGTTTGTAGACACCCTGAGCCGTCGTGCCCCAGGTGTGAACGTGGTTCTGCTCATTGCCAAAATCGGCCCCTGACCAGATGGTTCCCCGGGATGCGCGGTAGACATCGACCAGGAATGTGCGATCCAGCGGTAGAAGGGCCATGTCCGCGCCGGAGTCGACTCGCACCATGAAGGTGTCCTTGGGTCCGGTGCCCGCCTTGGACTCCTGCGCGAGCCACTTTCGTCCGGCCAGGACAACCAGGCCGTCACGATCAGTCACGCCTTCCGCCAATACCGCCTGGGTTCCTGCGAGGCCTCGATAGCTATCACGGAACAAACGCACGCGGGCCTTCGCTACCGGCAGGCCCTTGTCGAGCGAAGTCACCCAAACCAGCGTGTTGTAGGCGCCGAGCTTGGTATGGACCTGGAACGGAGTCACTTCCGCAAAAAAGTCACGATCGGGCTGGCCCCGCGGCAGGCCTGGTTCGGAGTCCGGTCCGTCGAAGTAGCGGTAGCCGTCGACCGTCACTGTGGAGGGGTGGGGCTCGAAGTACCCTGTGACAACTCCCGAATGGCCTTCCAACAGCTCACGAATCCGGGCGGGCGTGGCGTAAGCCGTATCCCAGACACGATCGATGGGTTGACTGAAGGTGAGGTCGGTAGCACCACCGGCAGCGGTGAGCTTGTTGTAATGGATGTCGATGTCGGTGACATTCGTGACATACAACGGCATGGAGGTGGGCGCATTCTTCTCCAGCACAGCCACCGGGTGCGTGACTTTGAGCCGGGGCGGTCGGTGATCGGTGCGAAACTCCATGGCCGCCGGCCCGGTCAGCGTCCGGCCGAATTCATCGCGCAGTCCCGTCAGGCTCGCAATGGAGTAGGGCTGAAACGCGCGCAGATACTCAGGCAGCTCCACCGCGTACTCAGTGCCCCGCTTGTGAGGCGCGCTCAGATGGCTATTGGGATAAACGTTCTGCCAAGGGTCATAGTCAGTACGACCGTTGAGTAAATCAGGCGCCAGGACCAGGTGCTCTTTCACCTCCGGCGCAATGACGGGTGCCGAGAATACCAGTGCGACGTTACCGAAGGGGTTGCAGGCCGGTTGCGCATCCTTGGGTGTGGTTGCGGGAATAAGAGTTGAGGTCGTTCCCTTCAGGCAACGCACACCGAGGAAACGAAACGCGGGAAAGGTATCGAATGACACAACCGTCCGACGTTCAATACCGGTCAAGGGTCCGGCGTAACTGCGCAGCCCCGGAGTTACCTTCAGTTGTATCGTCGCGTTGCCAGGCAACTCTTGTGATGGCGACACGAGCCACACCCGCCGTGCCTCGATGCGCTGGCCAGCGGTGTTGGTACCGACGGTTGTCCGGTCATCGCTCTTGACTGGCGGCGTGCCAGACGGAAACACCACGGCACCCGGTTCTCCAGGCAAAGGCAGGACGTAGTAAACCTCGCGGTCATACTGATCAGGCGTCGCGACCACGGTCGCCTGGCCACCGAAGTGCAGATACGTCTGCACCGTGTCCTGGGTCACCGGCTGATTGAAGACCAGGCGGACCACTGGCATTCCCGCAGAGCGCCAGGTCCGAAATGTGTATTGGGTGATGGCGGGACGCTCGGTTGTGAACGACCAGCGATACTCGTTCTCGAGGGCCGCGCCATCCTGGGCCTTGATTCCGGGTGCCACAGTGACTGTGTAGCGAGTGGCAGGGACGAGGGCTCGAGCTTCGTTCAACTCGCAGGCCAAAGAGCGGGGATCGAGCCAGTGCCACTGGCAGGCTATCTCGGGAGATACGCTGACGGGCGACTGGCCGCTGGGCACCGACATGTCACCGGGGGCCCTGACAGGCCGATCGAAGGTAACCACAATCTGCCTCACCGGGGCGGGGACTTGGTTTCCTTCGGGGACTACTCGCAGGACTTTGAGGCTGGTCCCCGTGGGCACCGCAGCACTATCGAATACGCCCCAGGCCGCCCCTTCCGCGAGCACACAGACCGCAACCAGGGCGGCAAACCCAAGGGCTTTCCTCACGCGCATCATTTGAAGCTCCTGCTACCACCGGCAATCGTCCGATCGTCCGGACGCAGGATAGGCAGGAATTCCGCCAATCTCGGGGCACAACTATGGCAAACCGGTGGCAGAGGAACTGTGACGGCCGGGGCAGTTGGCCACCGGTTTGCGTGCTCGAGGCGGGCCGAAGACGGCTGCGAGTGCACCACGCACCGAGCCCGATCTGGTCACGTCGCGCAGCATCGCCCACCATTGGGACAGGCCGATCCGAAGTGGATTGTTGCTCTGAATCGGTTCCACGAGCCCGTAGCGAATGCCCACGCCCGGCTTCTCCTCGACGAAGGTGCCGAACAGGCGATCGAAGATGATCAATACGCCGCCGAAATTCGCATCCAG
>JAVROG010000604.1:0-3207 GCA_032162865.1 Mycobacterium sp.
CGCGTCGACCGCAATCGCCGCGCATAATGCGGAGTCGATCCCCCCCGACACGCCGAGCAGCACCCCGGGAAAACCTGTTTTGTTGACGTAGTCGCGCAAGCCCAGCAAGAACGCGGCATAGTCGCCCTCGTCGCCCTCCAGCAAAGGCGCAACCGGTCCGTCGCAGCGCCAGCCGGCATCGCCCTTGGTCCAGCGCAATGTGGTCACGTTCTCTTCGAAAGCCGGTAGCTGCGCCGCCAGCGAACGATCGGCATTCAGCGCGAAGGACGCGCCGTCGAACACGAGTTCATCCTGGCCCCCGACCTGATTGAGGTAGATCAAGGGCAGATCGCTTTCCGTCACACGAGCCACCACGATCGACAGCCGCAAATCGTTCTTGTCGCGCGCGTAAGGCGAGCCGTTCGGCACGATCAGGATTTCGGCGCCGGTCTCCGCGAGGCATTCGACGACGTTTTCGTATTCCTCGGACTCCTCGAGCCAGATATCCTCGCAGATCGGCACGCCGACCCGGATGCCGCGGATCGTCACCGGGCCGGCGGCGGGGCCGCGCGCAAACAGCCGCTTTTCGTCGAACACGCCGTAATTCGGCAGGTTGGCCTTGAAACGGATCGCCGCGATGCGACCATCGTCGAGCAGCGCGCAGGCATTGTAGAGTTTGCCGTCGTCGACCCACGGGCTGCCGATCAGCATCGCCGGGCCGCCGTCCGCGGTCTCGCGCGCCAGTTCCTCGATCGCGGAACGGCATGCCGATTGAAAGGCCGGTTTTAGCACCAGGTCTTCCGGCGGATAGCCGGCAATGAACAGTTCGGGAAAGACAACGAGATCGGCGCCATCGGCGCTGGCCTGCTTGCGCGCGGCGCGCGCCTTGGCGGCATTGCCGGCGACATCGCCCACGGTGGGGTTCAATTGGGCCAGCGCAATCGTGAGTTGGGAAGCGGCTTCGGTCATGACGCGATGGTGCCTTGCGGGCGAGCGAACTGCAATTGCCTGCTTTAGATGGCGCCAATGCGTTCGGCGATGGCAAATATCCAGAACGCGCCGGCCATGACCAGCGCCACTCCCACCGCCGCCGAGCCCATGTCCTTGACCTGGCCGATCTGTGGGTCGTGATCGGTGGTCAGACGGTCGGCGAGTTTTTCGATCGCGGTGTTGAGCAGTTCGACCACCAGCACCAGAACGACCACGGCAATCAGCTCGACCCGGCGCATGGTCGTGGCGCCCACCAGCCACGCCAGCGGCAGCGCCAGCGCCAGCGCGACCAACTCCTCGCGAACGGCCTGCTCGGAACGGATCGCGAAGGCGAGGCCGTTACGCGTGTTGAGGGTGGCCCGCCAAAATCGCAGCAATTCACAATCCCGCCGCCGCCGGCATCGGCTGCACTTTGCCGCTGCGCTCCTGCTTCAGCAATTCCGCGATCAGGAAAGCCATGTCGATCGACTGCTCGGCATTGAGACGCGGATCGCAGGCCGTGTGATAGCGGTTGTTGAGATCCTCGTCCGTGATCGCACGCGCGCCGCCGATGCATTCGGTGACGTCCTGCCCGGTCATCTCGAGATGAACGCCGCCGGCATGGGTGCCCTCCGCCGCGTGAATGGTGAAGAACGACTTCACCTCCGACAAGATGCGGTCGAACGGCCGGGTCTTGTAGCCTGAGGTCGAGGTAATTGTGTTGCCGTGCATGGGATCGCACGACCACACCACGGCCTTGCCCTCGCGCTCCACGGCTCGGATCAACTGCGGCAGGTGATCGCCGACCTTGTCCGACCCGAAGCGGTTGATCAGCGTAAGGCGTCCCGGCTCATTATCCGGATTGAGCACGTCGATCAGCTTCAGCAACTCGTCCGGCTTCAGCGACGGGCCGCATTTCAATCCGATCGGGTTCTTGATGCCGCGGAAATACTCGACATGACCGTGATCGAGTTGCCGCGTGCGGTCGCCGATCCAGATCATGTGGCCCGAAGTCGCATAGTGACCACCGCTCGTGGAATCGACGCGGGTGAAGGCCTGCTCATAGCCGAGCAGCAACGCCTCATGGCTGGTATAAAAATCGGTGACGCCTAGACTTGCATCGACAGCGAAGTTCAGGCCGCAGGCGCGCATGAAATCGAGCGCCTCCGAAATCCGATCGGCCAAATCCTCGTAACGCTTTGACTGCGGCGAGTCCTTCACAGATTCGAGCATCCACTGATGAACGTTGTCGACCGAAGCATAGCCGCCCTTCGCGAAGGCGCGCAGCAGGTTCAGCGTCGCGGCCGACTGTCGATAGGCTTCGATCTGACGCCGCGGATCCGGCGTGCGCGCTTCCGGCGTGAACGCGATATCGTTGACGATGTCGCCGCGATAGCTCGGCAACTCGACGCCGCCTATCTTTTCGATCGGCGAGGAGCGAGGCTTGGCGAACTGTCCGGCGATGCGCCCGACCTTCACCACCGGCAGCGCGCCGGCATAGGTCAGCACGATCGCCATTTGCAGGAAGACGCGGAAGAAGTCGCGAATGTTGTTGGCGCCATGCTCGGCAAAGCTCTCGGAGCAGTCGCCGCCCTGCAAGAGGAACGCCTCGCCTTTGGCGACGCGCCCAAGCGCCTTTTTCAGGTTGCGCGCCTCACCTGCAAAAACCAGCGGCGGAAACGTTGCAAGCTGCGCCTCGACATCGGCCAATGCCTTGGCGTCGGGATAGTCGGGCACTTGCAGAACCGGCTTGGTACGCCAGCTGTCGGGTGTCCACCGCTCGGACATGACGTTAACTCCTGAGCAAAAACCGCTACTTATGTGATCGAAGCGCCGGTTTATACACAGGGTGGCGGCGGACCGCCAGTTCCAATTCCGCCTTTCCAACCAAGCCCTTGCGGATAAAGCCGAATTCGCCTTTGCTGCGGCCGTTGCGAACACCTAAGGGAAAGATCGCGGTGCCAGGGGCTGACTTGGACGATGTCTTTATCGACGACATCACTGTTCCGGCCGCCGACGGATATTTGCTCGCGGCGACGCTCTATCTGCCGCGCGGGGCCAAGCGGCATGCCGTCCTGATCAATTCGGCCACGGCCGTGCCGCGCAAGCTTTACAAGGGATTTGCCAGCTATCTGGCCAGGCGCGGCTGCGCGGTCCTGACCTATGACTATCGCGGCACCGGGGACTCGCGGCAGAAATCGCTGACCGATTATAGCCGGCCGAGATCCCTGGCCGGCTTCGAGGCCTCGATGTCCGATT
>JAVROG010000605.1:0-2744 GCA_032162865.1 Mycobacterium sp.
GGAATCCTCGTCTACAACGCGCCGGGCATCGGCATTACGCTCAATCCTGCCACGCTCGAACAGCTTGCCGACATTCCGGGCGTTGCCGGTGTGAAGCAGGGCGACCTCTCGCCGACCGCGATCGACCAGATTGCCAATCGCCTCGGCGGCAAGATCAGGCTGTTCTGTGCATCCGATCTGGCGTTCCTCGGCCCGATGATGGCCGGCTTCGACGGGATCAGCTCAACCAACAGCTGCGCGCTGCCGGAACTGATTCTTGCCGCTTATCGCGCGGTTGAGTCAGGCGATGGTGCGACGGCGCGGGATCTGCATCGCCTGTGGTATCCGTTCCGGGCTCTCGCCCGCAGCTTCGGACAGCCGCAGACCACCAAGGCGGCCATGAATGTCCGGGGTTTCAGGGGCGGAGCCGTGCGTCTCCCGTTGCGCGATCTCGGCAAGCCTGAGCTCGACAAAGTCGCTGAGGTGATCGGGTCGTTGTCGGCAGATACCCGCGCCGGACTTGCCGCCTGAAGCTCCGGTTACCGCTCCAGATCCAGGTCGATCCAGACCGGGACGTGGTCGGACGGCTTTTCCCAGGCGCGCACATAGCTGTCGATGCCGACGCCGGTCAGCCGGTCGCTGGCCTGCGGCGACAGCAGCAGGTGGTCGATGCGGATACCGTTGTTCTTCTGCCACGCGCCGGCCTGGTAATCCCAGAAGGTGTACTGGCCGGGCGCGTCGGTGACCGCGCGCAGCGCGTCGGTCAGACCTAGGCCGAGCAGGGTCTGGAAGCTTTCGCGGGTTTCCGGCTTGAACAGGGCGTCCTCGACCCAGGCGGCCGGGTTATGCACATCCTGCGGCGCCGGGATGACGTTGAAATCACCGGCCAGAATCAGCGGCTCCTCGGCCTTGAGCCGCTCTCGTGAATACTCAGCAAGCCGGGACATCCATTTGAGCTTGTAAGGATATTTCTCGGTTCCGACCGGATTGCCATTGGGCAGATAGAGGCAGGCAACGCGCGCCACGCCGTGCTTCAGCGACACCACGCCTTCGAGGAATCGGGCATGGACATCGTCGTCGTCGCCGGCCAGCCGGGGTGTGGACTCCTCGAGCGGATATTTCGACAGCAGCGCGACGCCATTAAACGTCTTCTGGCCGTGGGTGACGACGTTGTAGCCGAGCGCCTCGATCGGCTCCCGCGGGAACGCCTCGTCGACGCATTTGATCTCCTGCAGGCAGACGATGTCGGGCGCGCAGTCTTTCAGCCAGACCAGCAAATGGTCGAGCCGCTGCCGAATTGAGTTGACGTTCCAAGTAGCTACCCGCATCGCGTGTCCCGACCATACGAAATTTTAGTGTGTCTGGCATACCATGATTAACGTGGCTGTGATAATCGGTTACAATTAACTGAATAGTCACCAACAGCCGGAAAACGGCGTGAAACAGGCGCAAATAAAACAGGATCGTCCGATCCTCGCGGACCGGTTGACGTGGGACAATAATGAAAAAGCGTACTTTGGTGATTCTGACGGGCTTGCTGGGCGTGGTTGCGCTGGGGGCTTTCCTGACCCGCGCCTCGTGGACCGGCAACAGCGGCGCCACCGCGCAGAGTCCGCCGCGCGTGCGGGTGGTCTCGGTGGAGCTGGCGAAAGCCGAACGCAAGCCGGTCCCGGTCGATGTCGATGCGATCGGAACGGTGACGCCGATCTCGAGCGTGGCGCTGAAGTCGCGCGTCGAGACCACCATCGTCTCGGTCCATTTCGAAGACGGCGCCCGGGTCAATGAGGGCGACCTCCTGTTTACCCTCGATGCGCGCCAGATCGATGCCCAGATCGAGCAGGCCGAGGGCACGCTCGCCCGCGACCGCGCCCAACTGGCTGGCGCCGAGCGCGACCTGAAGCGTTTCAGCGACCTGATCGGCAAGGGCGCCACCACCCAGGTCAATGTCGACAACGCCCAGACCCAGGCCGACATCCTGACCGGCACCATCAAGGCCGATCAGTCGGCGCTGGATAATCTGAAGGTCCAGAAGAGCTACACCATCATCCGCGCGCCGTTCTCCGGCCGCATCAGCGCCGCCAACGTCAAGGTCGGCAATTTTGTTCGTCCGGCCGATACCGCGCCGCTCGCGACCATCAACCAGATGGCGCCGGTGTATGTGTCCTTCGCAATCCCGCAGCGGGTGCTGGTCGACCTGCGCGAGGCGATGGCGAAAGGCGACTCCAAGGTCGTCGCCACCATTCCGGGCCATCAACGCTCCGAGGACGGCAAGGTCGCGATGGTCGAGAACACCGTGGATTCCACCACCGGCATGGTCACCGTGCGCGGCATCATGGCCAATGGGAACGAGACCTTGTGGCCGGGAACACTGGTCGCGACCAAGCTGATCATCCGCACCGAGAATTCCGTCGTCGTGCCGACGGTCGCCGTGCAGCGCAGCCAGACCGGCAACTACGTATTTGCCGTGCAGGAGGGCACAGCCAAGGTGGTGCCGATCAAGGTCGATCGCACCTTCCAGGGACTGTCGGTGATATCCGAGGGGCTGTCCGGCGGCGAGGATGTCGTCGTCGACGGGCAACTGCTGCTCTCCGACGGCACGCGCGTCGAGATGCGGGCGCGCAAAGCCGGGGCGTAAATAATGACACTTTCGGAACTCTGTATCCGCCGACCCGTGATGACGACGCTGATTACGGCGTCGATTATCGCCTTCGGCGTGTTCGGTTTCCGCCTGTTGCCGGTATCGGCGCTTCCCAAGGTTGATTTCC
>JAVROG010000606.1:0-3581 GCA_032162865.1 Mycobacterium sp.
CTTCATCGATGCCGAACACGCGCTCGATCCGGTCTATGCCCGCAAGCTTGGGGTCAATATCGACGAGCTGTTGATCTCGCAGCCCGACACCGGCGAGCAGGCGCTGGAAATCTGCGACACCCTGGTGCGCTCCGGCGCGGTCGACGTGCTGGTGATCGACTCAGTGGCGGCTTTGGTGCCGAAGGCTGAGCTGGACGGCGAGATGGGCGATTCGCTGCCGGGCCTGCAGGCGCGGCTGATGAGCCAGGCGCTGCGCAAGCTTACCGCCTCGATCAACAAGTCCAACACCATGGTGATCTTCATCAACCAGATCCGGATGAAGATCGGGGTGATGTACGGCTCGCCCGAAACCACCACCGGCGGCAACGCGCTGAAATTCTACGCCTCGGTACGATTAGATATCAGGCGCATCGGCGCCATCAAGGAGCGCGACGAGGTGGTCGGCAACCAGACCCGCGTAAAAGTGGTGAAGAACAAGCTGGCGCCGCCGTTCAAGCAGGTCGAGTTCGACATCATGTATGGCGAGGGCGTCTCCAAGATGGGCGAGATCCTCGATCTCGGCGTCAAGGCCGGCATTGTCGAAAAGTCCGGCGCCTGGTTTTCCTATGACAGCCAGCGCCTGGGCCAGGGCCGCGAGAACTCCAAAGCGTTCCTGAAGGCCAATCCCGACATGACCGCGAAGATCGAGGCCGCGATCCGCCAAAACTCCGGCCTGATCGCCGAGCAGATTCTCGCAGGCTCCCCGGAGCGCGACGACGACGGCGAGGAGCCGACGGAGGGTTAGGTTTAGGCGCGAGCACGCGCCGCCTGGTGTCCCGGACGCGGTGCAGCGCCTCTTAGCGGTGCACCGCAGAGCCGGGACCCCGCTTAAGCTGGCGAGCCGGAGTGGAAGCAACTGGAATTGCGGTTTTTGCTTTCACAGAAGGATCAGCCATGAGCGACGGCCACAAAGCAAATGAAAATCCCGAACAGCATTCCGAAAACAAATGGTACAACCACAAGCCTTCGGGTCTGAGCAAGGCCATCGCAGCGCTCATTGTGTATGGTTTGTTTATTTCTATCGACGTGCATGACATCTGGCCTTGGTCGCGGGGTGTTGCTGTCATCGTTGGCATCTTGGCAACAATCGCCCTATTGTATTTGGAGGCGTTCGCTACAGGCGCAATTGGCTTTCTTGCTTTCTCGATATGCTCGGCTGTTATTGTTCTTGCTGGGCTCGTGGTCTATCGCGCCGTGCCGGAGCATAAAATTCCCGAAATCGAGGTGATCGCGACCCTTCAGCCTGGGAATGAGAAGGCGCCGCCAAATCCCTGCGACGCCATGATTGATCCCAACGACCAAAGCTTCTTGAAGATTTTGGTTGGTTCCAATGCCTACTTCGGCAGAGAAAAAGCTACGGCGATAAAGATTGGGGCCAGCGGCCCAAATTCCTGCGACGTGCTTACAATGGAAAGAACGCCAACTGGCGTTAAGGTTGGTGCAGACCTCTATGACGCGGACGGAAAACTGATAACCCGCATCCGCGACAAAGAAATTCACGCAATCAGCGGTCCAAATTCTTCCATCGAACGAAACGGCGACCTCAGCACGCTGATAGTCAAAGACGGCAGCGGGGCTGAAATCCTCTTTCTCAAATATCTCAATCAGACCACGATCCGTTTGCGCGGCGTTTTTGGTTGTCCGGGGCACGCTACGATCACCATCAAGGACGACAAATTGATCGGCATTCGACCGATGCCCGGTTTCATTATGAGCGGGTCCTGTCTTGCAGCGCAAAACGGCGCAATCGGAATCGATTAATCCGTTAAGTTAGGGGTCATTGCCCTTAAGCTGGACCCCGGCTCTGCAGCGCACCGCTTCGCAAGGGCTACGCGCTGCGCTGCGTCCGGGGCACGTAGTCTGAGCTACTCCGCAGCCTCTGCGTAATCCGCAACCGGCGGGCACGAGCACACCAAATTGCGGTCGCCATAGACATTGTCGACGCGTCCCACCGGGCTCCAGTATTTGTCGATACGCGAACTGCCGGCGGGAAAGCAGCCTTCGGCGCGCGAATAAGCCCGCTGCCAGTTATCGTCGGCGATGTCGTGCACCGTATGCGGCGCGTGGCGCAGCGGCGAGGTTTCCACTTTCCAGCGCCCGGCCTCGATCTCGGAGATCTCGCGCCGGATCGCGATCATGGCGTCGCAGAACCGATCGAGCTCCGCTTTGGATTCGGATTCGGTCGGCTCGATCATCAGCGTGCCCGGCACCGGAAAGCTCATGGTCGGCGCGTGAAAACCGTAATCGATCAGCCGCTTTGCGATGTCGTCCACCGTGACGCCGCTAGCTGCCTTCAGCGGTCTGGGATCGACGATGCATTCATGCGCGACGCGGCCTTTGGCGTTGCGGTACAGCACCTTAAAATGCGGATCGAGTCTTGCGGCGATGTAGTTCGCGTTCAAAATCGCGATTTCGGTCGCCCTGGTGAGGCCTTCGCCGCCCATCATCAGCATGTAAATGTAGGAGATGGTCAGGATCGACGCCGAGCCATAAGGCGCCGCCGACACCGCGCCGGCCTTTGCCGCCTGCGCGCCATCGAGATGATCAGGCAGGAACGGTTTTAGATGCGCCCTGACGCCGATCGGCCCCATTCCGGGACCGCCGCCGCCATGCGGAATGCAGAACGTCTTGTGCAGGTTGAGATGGCTGACATCGGCGCCGTAGTCGCCGGGCCGCGCCAGGCCCACCTGCGCATTGAGATTGGCGCCGTCGAGATAGACCTGCCCGCCATGGCCATGCACGATCTCGCAGATGTCGCGAATGTGTTCCTCGAACACGCCATGGGTCGAGGGATAGGTGATCATGATAGCGGCGAGATTTTTGGCGTGCTGCCCGGCTTTCGCGCTGAGGTCGCCGACATCGACGTCGCCGCGCGCATCGCAGGCCACCACGACCACCTCCATGCCGGCCATGGAGGCGGAAGCCGGATTGGTGCCGTGCGCGGAGGAGGGGATCAGGCACACGTTTCGATGCGGCTCGCCGCGCGCGGCATGATAGCCGCGGATCGCCAGCAGCCCGGCATATTCGCCCTGCGCGCCGGAATTCGGCTGCAGCGACACCGCGTCATAGCCGGTGATATCGCACAGCCATTGTTCGAGCCGGGTGAACAGCGCGCGATAGCCTAAAGCCTGCTCGCGCGGCGCGAACGGATGCAGCGCGCCGAATTCAGGCCAGGTCAGCGGAATCATCTCGGCGGTGGCGTTGAGCTTCATGGTGCAGGAGCCCAGCGGAATCATGGCGCGGTCGAGCGCCAGATCGCGGTCGGCGAGTTTTCGCATGTAGCGCAGCAGCTCCGTCTCGGAACGATGCGCATGAAATACCGGGTTGGTGAGGAACGCGGTACCGCGCCTCAACTCCGCCGGCAGCAGGTCGCGCACGCCCGGTTCAACCTCCGCATAGGCCAGCGCGCCGCCGAACGCGCGCCACACCGCCTCGACGATTTCGGGCGTGGTGGTCTCATCGAGCGCGATGCCAAGGGTGCCTTCGCCGGCCGCCAGGTTGATTTTCTCGGCCAGCGCACGGGCGATGATGTCCTTCTGCTT
>JAVROG010000607.1:0-2903 GCA_032162865.1 Mycobacterium sp.
AAGACGTTCAAATACAGCGCACAGGGCGTTGAAGGTCTCGCCGGCAACAAGCGCGTCATCGTCGCGATCTCACGCGGCGGGTTCTACGGCGCAGGTACGCCGGCTGCGGTCGGCGAACATCTGGAAACCTACCTGCGCTGGGTGTTCGGCTTTATCGGCGTGACCAATCCCGAATTCATTTCCGCCGACGGAATCCAGGTCGGCCCCGAGCATCGCGAGAAAGCGGTCGCGGATGCCTTGAGGGCCGCGGGCAGCCTCAACGCAGCGTAGCAAGCAACATCATGACGGCACCGCCTGCCGCTGCCTAACGACAGCGGCAGGCGGGTGTCACATGACATGGATTCTCAGAACCAGGCGCCCTGTACGCCCATGAGGACGGCAATGAGCGAGATCAACAGGCCGACGCCTGAAAACAATGCGATTGAAACGAATTGAGCGCTATCTGAATTCTCTGATGCTGACGAGCTGACAATCGGCTTAGCGATGCGGGCGGCTTTCGGCATAGCTGCTCTCCAATGATTTCGTAGTCAAAAATCCCCGACCCTTAGAAAGGTCTGGCCACCTGCTACGAAGGTTCAATGTTTTTGAGCGCACTGCAAAAATACTTCCACAAGACGAGGGAACCGGCCAGCGCAACCGGGATAAGAATTTTCCCCCGATGGCGCTGACCGGTCTCAATAATTTGGCAGAGACCTATCCGCGATAGATCGGCGCGCCGCTCGGTGACGCCGTCGCTCCGCCATCGACAAACAACTCCTGGGCCTGGACGTGAGAGGCGTCGTCGGAAGCGAGAAACAGCACCGTCTTCGCTACCTGATCGGGCTCGCCGAGGTGACCAAGCGGCGTCGACAATGCAATCCGCTTTTCAAAGGCCTTTTCGGCTTCCGGGGTAGCGACCGCAGGGCCCCAGATCGCAGTGCGGATCGCGCCGGGCGAGACAACGTTGATGCGGATGCCGCGCGGCGACAGTTCCGACGCCATGGAGCGCGCCATCGCGCGCACGCCGGCCTTGGCCGCGGCATAGGCCGACTGGCCGGGAACGCCGAGCACGGAAATCACTGAACCGTTCAAAATGATGGAGGCGTTGTCGTTGAGGTGCGGCAGCGCCGACTGCACCGTGAAGAATACCGAAGTGAGATTGGTTCGAATGACATTTTCGAACGCCTCAAGCGTGGTGCCGCCCACCGGCGACGGTCCCGCGATGCCCGCATTGGCAAACACGACATCCAGCTTGCCGAACCTGGCCACCGCCTGCTTCAGCGCGGCGTCGTTGGCGGCGATATCGGTCGCGTCGGCAACGATCGCGAGCGCGGTCGGCCCGAGTTCCTTGGCGGCGGCTTCCAGCGTCACCTTGTTTCGTCCGGTGATGAGAACCTTGGCGCCCTCGGCCACGAACACCCGCGCGGTGGCCAGGCCGATGCCGGCATTGCCCCCGGTAATCCACGCCGTCTTGTTTGCCAGCCTCATGATAGCCTCCATTAGTTGCATTATTAAACTATGTTGCTTACCTAGGGCATCTGGTTTTATAATGCAACCACACAAGACCGTGATCGGTCCTGCTGTCCCGCCGGGAGGTGGCCATGGTGAAACGGACGAGTTTTGAGCGCGACGACTGCCCGATCGCACGATCGCTGGACGCGATCGGCGACTGGTGGTCGATGCTGATCATTCGCGAGGCATTGTTGGGCGGTCGCCGCTTCGGCGAATTCCAGAAGAAGCTGGGGCTCGCCAAGAACATTCTGACGGTGCGGCTGCGTGCGCTGGTCGATCAGGGCATCCTGAAGACGGCGCCCGCCTCCGACGGCAGCGCCTATCAGGAATACCTGCTGACGCCGAAGGGCCGCGGCGTGTTTCCGATTCTGGTGGCACTACGCCAATGGAGCGAGGAATTCGACGAGCACCCGGAGGAAATCGCCACCATCATGGTCGACAAGGAAAACGGCCGGCCGGTGCGCAAACTCGAACTCCGCTCCGAGGACGGAAGGCTGCTGACGGCTGCGGATACGGCGTTGAAGCCACGGCTAGGCGGGAAGCAAGCCAGGCAGATTACGGCGTAGCGGCGCTCACGACAGCTTGCGCTTGCTGCGGGTCCGCAGCCGCTCTTCCGCCTCGAGCTGTGCCATGCCAAGCAGGTGGCTGAGGACCTCAAGCCGATGGCTCTTCGCCAGCTTGACCAATTCGACGACGGTTTCCGCGATGAAGGCCACGGCCTCATCAGGACCGCCCTCCCCGTCGCGTTCATCCGTTAGAGATCGCTTCGTTCCGCCCGAAGCCGTGCGCTTCCGGCCGCCCCGTGCCTTGCTCAAAAAACCGGCATCCCAATCCAGCACAATATGATCCAGAAATAGCCGGTTTATTCCCACAACTCTAGGGCGTATTTTGCAATACTATACATACGAAGTCGTATCCCCTGCCTGCCCGCTCAATATCTGTCGATTTGACAGGGGGGCCCTACCACCCCATGTTCGGTCCGAAACGGCTGGCGCGAGTCTCGCGATACCGGCCTTTATCTTTTCCCATAAGCCATTGGAATGACATGAATATCGTCATTGTGGAGTCGCCGGCGAAAGCCAAGACGATCAACAAATATTTGGGCGCCTCCTACGAGGTTCTGGCCTCGTTTGGCCATGTCCGCGACCTGCCCGCCAAGAACGGATCGGTCGATCCGGAAGCCAATTTCCAGATGATCTGGGAGATCGACCCCAAGGCCGCCGGCCGGCTCAACGACATCGCCAAGGCGCTCAAGGGCGCCGACCGGCTGATTCTGGCAACCGACCCCGATCGCGAGGGCGAAGCGATCTCCTGGCACGTGCTGGAGGTCATGAAGGAGAAGCGCGCGCTGAAGGATCAGAAGATCGAGCGCGTGGTCTTCAACGCCATCACCAAGCAGGCGGTCACGGATG
>JAVROG010000608.1:0-2807 GCA_032162865.1 Mycobacterium sp.
TCAACGGTTTCATTGCCGACCGAAGCGTCCTCGTCGTCGCGGGCGCGAAACGCACCGTCCAATCCAGATGGCCCGACGTCCTCGTCGCCGACACCGATATCCTCACCGCGGCACCGTGGCAGTTGAATCTCGCTGGGGTGGGGGACCTTTCGACGGTCCCCAACGCGGTCGCCGAGTGGCAACTCGCCGCCTGGCTCGGTCACGGACCGCCGTACACGCCCGCCGTCGTCGACGGCGTTCTTGCCGCCAATCCAGTGCTCCCTGCGCTCGCGCGGGCCGCACGCGACGCCGAGCCGACGGGCATCGCAGATCTTGCCCGGTTGCTCGCGGCCAGTGGACTGTCGATGGGAATCGTCGGTTCGACGGCCCCGGCATCGGGCACCGAACACGCGGTTTCGCACCTGCTCGAGATGGCGCGCAGCCGTCATGAACGGGCGGCCGCCGCTCACGGCATGCAGGTCACGGTGGCGACGCGGCTTGCCGTGCGAGTCTGGCAGCTTGTCGGACCCACGATCCGGTCGGCGGATGCGAAGGTCCGGGTACCCGACGAAACGACAGGTCGTGACGCCGTGGCGCGCGCATTCGCCGACTTCGAACCGCAGACGGCCGATGAGTGCTGGACGGCCTACTCCGCGAAGCGAAACTGGCTGCTGGCACACCAATCCGCGGTCGAGGCGCTGGTGTCGGACTGGGACGCG
Source organism: Mycobacterium sp. (assembly GCA_032162865.1). Taxonomy (GTDB): domain Bacteria; phylum Actinomycetota; class Actinomycetes; order Mycobacteriales; family Mycobacteriaceae; genus Mycobacterium. Next base: position 699 of record JAVROG010000608.1, read on the forward strand.
TTCGCGCGGTCATTGAGGCTTCCTTCACCGGAACAGTTCGACGAGATAAGCCGAGCGAGCGGTCTGCCGACCCGAGGGCAGGACCTCGGCGACGGTTACGACGACGACCTACTGTTCTGGGCCCTGCGGAATTCCCACCTGCTGCGGGACCGGATCTCGATTGTCGACCTCGCCGACGTGCTCGGCGTGTGGTCGGACGACGCGGCGTGGTCGATCGTGACCGACGCCGCGAACGCCGGGATAACGGACGGATGAAGAAAAGGAGCACTGCTGTGTCTCATTTCATTTTCATGCTCACCCACGGCGACAGAACCGTCGAACACGCTGCCGAGATCGTGCCGGAGGTGGCCGACACGGGTCTGAAATACATCGGGTTCAAGGATGTCGGAGCAGACGCGTCCCGACAGCGTGAGCTGACGTCGCTGGCCCACGACGCCGGATTCGAGGTGATGTTGGAGGTGGTCTCGACCAGCAAGGAGGACGAGCTGTCATCGCTGCGCGCGGCGGCCGCGGCCGGTGTCGACTGGGTGCTCGGTGGAACCCACGCCACGGATGGTGCGGGCATGCTGCCGGACGGGGTGCGCTATTGCCCGTTCCCGGGCAGGGTCGTCGATCATCCAAGTGTTCTGCTCGGCACGATCGACGAAATCGCGTCCGATGCCGAACGGCTCACGGCTCTCGACCACGTCGCTGGGCTCGACCTGCTGGCGTATCGCCATCCGACCGCTGATCACGACGCTCTGATCCGTGAGGTGGTCCGGCGCTCGAGCGGCCCGGTGATCGTTGCGGGGTCGATCGCGAGCATCGACCGGGCGCTCGCGGTCAGCGAGGCAGGCGCGTGGGGATACACCATCGGCAGCGCCATTTTCGACGGTCTGCTGCCCGGTGCGCCGTCCATCGCAAACCAGGTCCGTCGTGTCATCGAGGCGACGGCGGATGCAGCCCGCGAAACCCACACGTAGGCTCGGCAGCGTGTCCGGCCGAACTTTGCTCGCCGACCGGTTGCGTGACGAGTTGCTGGAGGAAATCACCAGTTCGCAGTTGCAGCCGGGGACCAAGTTGCCGAGCGAGGGCCAACTGGCCAAGCGCTTCAACGTATCTCGTGCGACGGTGCGAGACGCGGTGCGTGCCCTGGTGGAGGCTGGCTACATCACCCGTCGTCACGGTTCGGGCAGTTATGTCACCGAGCGCCGGCGCATGCCCCACGGACTGGACTCGACTCTCAGTTACCTCGCGATGATCGAGAGTGCGGGCGCCCGTGCCGGAATGCACATCCTCGACGCGGCGTTCGAGCAGTGCCGCCCGGACGACTCCCCGCTACAACTCAGTCCGGGCGATACCGTCGTGGCGGTCGAGCGGGTGCGGACGGCCGACGACCAACCGGTGATCTACTCGCTTGATCGCATCCCCGCGCGCCTGCTCCGCAGCGACCTCGATCTGCAGAACCTGGACCCCTCACTGTTCGCGCTGCTGAGTGCGTCGGGGCATGCCGCAGACCACGCGACGGCGACGCTGCGCGCCGTCGCCAGCACCAGCCAGACCGCGAAAGTGCTCGGCGTGCGGCGCGGGAAGCCGCTGCTGTACATCGAGGAGGTCGACTACGGCCGCGACGGCACTCCCGTCATGCTGTCCCGGGAATGGCACGTTTCCGAAGCCTTCGATGTCCGGATCAACCGGAAGGCCCAGACACCGTCGTAGACCGCCGCGCGGCAGGAAGTCCAAGAAGGCTATTGGTCTGCAAACCTACCTTTGGGCGTTTAGAGTTACATCCGTCTGACTGACTATCCGCCGAGAGGGAGCACACTGTGAGCGCCACATCAGGCATGTTGTCGCAGGCCGCGCTCGAGCAACTCGTCGCGAGCGGCGACATCGACACCGTGATCGTCGCGTTCTGCGATATGCAGGGCAGGCTGACAGGCAAGCGGGTGTCCGCGCGGCTATTCGTGGACGATGTCGCCGAGCACGGCGCTGAGTGTTGTAACTACCTGCTGGCCGTCGACGTCGATATGAACACGGTCGACGGATACGCGATATCGAGCTGGGAGACCGGCTACGGCGACATGGTGATGACGCCCGACTTCTCCACCTTGCGGCTCATCCCGTGGCTGC
>JAVROG010000609.1:0-4913 GCA_032162865.1 Mycobacterium sp.
CGTGCCTCGCTTGCCATCGAGGCTGCAGCCACCCTCTCGTCAGCAGCGTCCCACGGCTCGCCGCCCGTCTTCGCCCACGATTCCCATTTGTCGCAGCACTCCCAGCCGGCGAGGATCATGATGCCGTCGCGGTCGGCGAGGTCGTAGAAGCGTGCATCCTCCAGCTTGCCTTCGCTACGTATGGTGTTGAGCCCGAGGTTCACGACGTAACTGAACTCGGTCTCCATGCGCTTGGGATCGTCACGCAGGAACATGTCCGGCGCCCAGCCCGCGCCGCGAATCAGGACAGGCTTGCCGTTGATGACGAACTGGAGATAACCCTGCTGGGTGAGGTGGGAGCTGACGCTGCGTATGCCGAACGTCGCGCTGGCCCGGTCAGAGATCGCACCATCAACAGCAGCAGTCATCTCCAAACGGTAGAGCGGATGGGCGCCCATGCCGACCGGCCACCAGATCTGCGGATGGTTGAGGTCGAGGCCCGGATCGCTCTTGTTGGAAAATGACACGGTCTGCGTCTCACCGGGAGCGAGGTGGATCGTTCGCCGCAGCGAAACGCCGGCCACGACGCCCGTGATCGTTGCGTCATGGGCTGACGCATCGAGGTTTCGCGCCTCCACATTCACGATCAGCGTGGCGCGCGCGAGATCGGGAAGCGACAGCGTCGATGTCACCTGCGGAAAACGTATCTCGACCGGTCCTGTCCGCACGATATCCACTCCCCGCCACGGGCCCATATTGTTGTCCGGTGGAGTCGGGTTCCAGTCGACCCAGCCGATCGACAGGCTCGACCTCGGATCGGCAGGATGCACACGCAATGCGAGGGTGTTGACGCCCGCGTGCACCCAGCGGGTCACGTCGAGTTCATGCACGGGATAGGCGCCGGCGACGACTGCCTGTTCCGCGACCGGATTCCCATTCAACCAAACATCTGCGCTCGCGATCATGCCGTTGATACGCAGCAACGTACGTGTTTCTCGCGCTCCTTTGACCAAGGTGAACTCGGTGCGATACCACCAGGGAATCACGAACAGGTTGCCGCTGGAATCGGGCTCCGAGACCGCACGCAGGTTGTCGCTGTAGAACACGTTCTCGTACTTGCCGTTCTCCAGCAGTCCCGCCATCACCGTCGCGCGGCCGCTTGCCGGGTACCACTCGTGGGTTGAATAACCGGCAGAGGAGACTTCGGCGCCGCTTTGCTGCGCTTTGGAGCTCGACTGGATCTGCCAATGGGCGATGGCAGTTGCGGACCCGGCGCCGCCATCCACCTGAGTGGGAGCGAAGGCGCTCTCGGCGGCGCAAGCGAGCGACGTGCCCGCCAGCGCCGCTATGGTCGCCAGGGCACAGGCCGCTATCGTCGTCGTGGCCCGGGTCGCCAGCGTCGCCAGGGCACGGGCCGCTATCGCCGCCAGTGCCCGGTTTGTGCGCATGCCCGGGTTCCGTGTCACGTCAGCCGCTCCCAACACACCGATCACCACTGTCCGCGGACGCCGACCGTGTACATGCGTTCGGAAAAGGTCGAGTGCCCCACCTGGTCGGGCCATACGAGGTAGTACCGCTGGGCCTCATTGGTGAGGTTGGTGCCGTTCACGAACAGTTCGGCGTACCTGCTGACCTTGTATGCGATTGATGCATCGAGGTACTTCTGCGGCTCCTCGTACTCTTCCATGCCGAGGATTCCGCCCACGTTCTCCATCACGGCTCGTTTCGAACGGTAGTTGTACGCGACGCGCGTCTGGAATCGCTTGCTCTGGTACCACAGGATGAAATTCCCCGACTCGGTCGAGTTGTCCTGGAACGGAATGTTGTTGCCGGCCAGATCCGTTTCTCCGGTTTTGCTGGGCGCGTACGTAAAATTGAACTCCATGCCGGTGTTGGACAGGAGCCCAGGCAGGAACGTGAAGCCCTGGCGATAGTCAAACTCCACGCCCTGGATGCTGTTGCCCGAGCCCTGAATCGGCTCGGTGATTGAGATGCAATGGTTGCGGACCACACCGTCCGCATCCGGCAGGGTGCAGTCGGTCACGGCGCCGTTCTTGATGAAGCTCTTCACGTTGATGCGGAACAGCTCGAGGCCGACCATGCTCGTGGGGTTGATGTAGTACTCGAACGAAAGCCCGTAGTTGGTGGAGCGCCACGGATCGAGGTTTGGATTACCCGTCGAATTGCCCGCCGCCACCTGGTATTGGGAGCCCTGGCTGGTTTCCTGTAACGAATAATTCAGCTGCAGGCCCCCGCCCCACTGCTTCAGATCCAGTGGCATCATGTTCCTGGAGGCGGCGAAGCGAGCTGTCAGCTTATTGGTCACATTCAGCGAGAAGTTGAGCGCCGGCAGGACGTCGTTATAACTGCGTCGGGTGACCGCGGTGCCGACATCGGCGGGTTCCGTGATGTTTGGGCCCGGAGGGCCGCTCAAAGCCTGTGATACTTTGAGGTCGGTGTGGATCACGCGCGCACCCACGTTACCGCTGTAGGTCATGCTGCCCAGGTGGCCACTGAAATCGGTTTGCAAGTAGCCGGCCGTTTCCTTCATGAACACGCCCCAGGTGATTCCTGGCGCCTCCTGTGTCGTGGTATCGGGATAGAGCGACTTCCAGTACGCCAGCGGATTGTCCATGGCGCTTGGATTGATCGTCCAGAAGGTTATCCCCGAGCCCAACAGGTTGGTGTATTTCCGGAAGTTGTTGGCGAGCGGCCCCGGTGTATTCGCCAACTGCTGTGACGACAATGGACCGGCGCGGAAGGCCCCGTCCGCATTGCCCGCGGTACACCAGGTGTTAGGCGTATCGTCAGTCGCGTTGCCTTTCAGAATCACATCGGAGGCGACGTAGCGCACGAGACAGCCCTGCGGATCGCTGGCACCCATGCCGGCGTAAACGGGGGTAACCAGAGTGTACCCGTCCTGGTGAGCACTGCGGATACTGTTGCGCACACCGAAATTGACGTGGAAGCCTTCATTGACGTCGTAGTGCCCGTCGAAGCGCAGCGCGGTGATTCCGCTTCTGAGGTTGTAGTCGTCGTTGGATTCCAGCGTCTTCATGGTCCAACCGTTGGGGTCGGCAAAGGCACTGGCGAGTGATGCGGGCATGCCGATCTGGAGATTGCGGCCCCTGAAATCCGCAGTAATGGGGACCGTATTCTGGGGAATGCCGTTGGCGTTGAATACGCGATTGCCGCCCAGTTCTGCCGGATAAACGAAAGTCCCGCAGGGCAATGCGCTGTCGGGGTCAGCCCATAGGCAACCGTCGGAGTCGGAAATGTTGGTGTCGGTCTCGATGTACGACAGAGTGGCCGTTTCGCGGATGCCACGCACGCTTGCCCTGAAGGGGCCGCCGTTGTTGAAATCGAGCTGAAGATTGAAGTTTTTCGCGGTGGATTCCCGCCGCTCGACTCTCGAGAACGCTTCAACGTCGCCTGGATACTTCTGGTACACCTGGGTGGTGTAGATCTGCGAACCGGCCCAGCTCGCGGCATCCGGGTCATCCGGCGTGTTGTACTGACTCAACGCGGTACTGCCGGTGTTGCGCGACTGCAATGGCAGGTAGGTCGCCCCTTGCCAATTGGTGGAATTGATCTGCACGCCGTAGGTACGGTCGTACTGGTCCTGCCGCGCGTAAAAGGCATCGCTCGTCAATGTCAGGCCATGATCGAGGTCCACCTGGAACGACGCATTACCGGATTTGCGCTTGCGCTGCGTAGTGATGTTGTAAAGGCCGATATTCTGGCTACCCATGAATACCCCGTTGGACTTCCCGTCACCATTCACGTCGACACTGCCGTCTGGATTCTGCACGATCTTGGAAGGAATCGGCGCTCCGTTCCACGCCCCGAGGAAGCCGTTGTAGGCACCGGCGCTCGTCGCGTTCTCGCCGTGGAAGAGGACGCCATACTGGTCGAGACCCTCGTTTGAGTTCGTCCGGGTGGTGTCTGAGTAATCGCCGGAGAGCTGCAGACCCCAACGACCATCGGCGTTGTATGCGATGAGGCCGCTTGCCTCCGGTCCTGTTTTTTTGCTGTCGCTGCCCCGCTCCCCATCGCCGGAATAGCTGAAGGTGAATCCATGGGGCAAATCCCAGGGCCGATAGGTGTGCAGATCGAGCGAACCGCTGATCCCGCCCTCAGTCTGGCTGGCGGTGGGCGCCTTGATGACGTCCACCTGATTGAACAGCGTGGCCGGCATCGAAGTGAAATTGGGTTGTTGCGAGTCGATCTGATCCGGCGTAATGAAAACTTCGCCATTCAGCATGGTACCGACTTGAGGCAAGCCGCGGACATCCACCGAGGTTCCGACGCCCGCATCACGGTTGATTTGCACGCCGGTGATGCGCTGGAGCGCGTCCGTGATGGTCACATCGGGTAATGCACCGATGCTCTCCGCCGAGATGCTGTCCATGATACTTGGAGCCAGGCGCTTCGCTTCGATCGCTTTTATCTGCGACTGACGCACGCCGTAGACGGTCACGGTCGACTCCTCCACTACCTTGACTTTCTCGGAATCGGGCGGTGGTGTTGTAGACGCGTCCAGTGGCGCAGGGCCCTCCGCCGCCGCGTTCTCCGCCGGGGCAACCGTGTGCTCTGATGCCATGGCTGATGCCACCGCTGCGGCGAGCAACGCCATGGATACGGCAACTGACACGGGGTGCTTGCGATGTACGTTTGACACGGCCTTTCCCTCTAGATTGTTTTCTTCGGAATCTCTGATGCCTACGGTGCGCGTGTGCCTATCTCGAAAATGCCATTCGCGCCAACACCCATTGGCCATCGCGTGGATCGCCAGTGGCGAAAATGCAAAGGTCACGAGCGTCATTCAGCTTCGACGTGGAAACACTAGCTTTGAGTTCGTGCTGCCCGCGTACCACCGCAGGTGCCAGCGGCAATTTGGCGAGCAATGGCCCCGTGCAGGAATCGGCGTGGAT
>JAVROG010000610.1:0-3367 GCA_032162865.1 Mycobacterium sp.
GAAGCCATCGGAGATCAACTCGGTATATGCCCTCTCGAAGCGCGATCAGGAAGACATCTGCCTTATTTACTGGCGCACCTATGGCCTCCCCGTCACAGCACTGCGGTTCTTCAATATCTACGGCACCCGGCAGGCGCTCTCCAATCCATATACAGGTGTAGCAGCTGTATTTGCTTCCCGCATTCTCAACGGCAAGCAGCCGCTCATCTTCGAGGACGGCGAGCAGATGCGCGACTTTGTGCATGTGAGTGACATCGTCAGAGCCAATATGCTTGCCATGGAGCGGCCTGAGTCGAACGGCCATGTCATCAACATAGGCTGCGGTAAGCCCATCACTATCCGAGAGGTGGCTGAGATTCTGGCGCGTTCCCTCGGTCAGGAGGTATTGCCTGTCATCACAAATAAGTACCGCGCTGGCGACATCCGGCATTGTTATGCAGATATCACCAAGGCGCGCAGTCTCCTGGGATATGAGCCGCAGACAACACACGAAGCAGGCTTTCGCGAGCTTGCCGAGTGGCTCCGTCACCAGGAGGCGGAAGATAAGGCTGAGACGATGTTGCAGGAGCTAAGCAGCTACGGCCTGACTGCATAAGCCATTTACCTGCAGTATTCACTTTAGGAAATGCACGTCGCAGCGTGCTATTGCCAGAAGGAAAGAACAACATGCGCAAAGGAGCAGAGCGGAGAGTCTTAATTACCGGAGGAGCCGGATTTATCGGCTCGAATCTGGCCAGGCACCTCCTTGAAGATCCAGAAACCCACGTCCGAATCTTTGACAATCTCTCCAGACAGGGAGTGGTCCACAACCTCGAATGGCTCCGCTCCCTGCCGGGCAAAGCGCGGCTGGAGATCATAAAGGCCGACGTTCGGGATGCGCTTGCAGTACGTCAGGCTGCTCGTGATGTTTCCGAGATCTATCATCTGGCCGCGCAGGTCGCGGTGACGTCATCGGTCGTCGATCCTGTTCACGACTTTGAAGTGAACGCGCACGGCACCTTCAATGTCTTGGAGGCGGCACGCCTCTCAGGTCGAAAACCGTTCGTGCTCTTCACCTCAACAAACAAGGTCTATGGCTCCCTGGAAAATGTTCCAGTGAAAGTGGATGGCAGCCATTATCGTGCCTCGCAGCCGGGTTTTCGTGGCGTAAACGAGAGTGAGATGCTCGACTTTCACTCGCCCTACGGATGTTCCAAAGGCGCGGCAGATCAGTACGTCCGCGATTACGCTCGTATCTTCGCCCTGCCTACAGTTGTCTTTCGGATGTCATGCATCGCCGGTCCAAGGCAATTCGGCAACGAAGATCAAGGATGGGTTGCGCATTTCCTCTACTCCGTTCTCGCCGGCCGGCCGCTCACCATCTACGGGGACGGATATCAGGTGCGCGACGTGCTGCACGTCTACGATTTGATCGAAGGCATGACAGCCGCTCGCGAAGCGATCGATCGGACACGCGGCCAGGTGTTCAACCTCGGTGGCGGACTGGAACGTTCCGTGTCCGTCATAGAGATGTTGGAGCAGATCGAGCGCAAAACCGGTCTTCCGCTTCACCTTCACTATCGTGAAGTTCGCCCCGGCGATCAGCCGCTGTACATCTCCGATACATCCAAGCTGCAGCGATACACACAATGGAAGCCCCAGCGGACGGTGGCCGATATTCTGCAGGCGATTCACGACTTTTGGAATGAGAACCGCGGCCGAATTGGTTTTGAGCCGGCCGCTGAAGTACTGCAGGAGGAGGTGGCATGAGGTATGGGCTCATCAATCCGCGATGGGAGTTCGCCGGCTCGACTTACTTCGGCTGCCCTGAACCGCATGTCCCGCTCGAATTGTTATCCGCGCGGGAGATGCTACGCGCGGCCAATCAGGATGTTTTGCTTATTGACGCGAACCTAGCGAATCTGTCCCCGGAACAGGTGCGCGGCAAACTCGACGCATTTGATGAAGATTTCCTGGTCATTCCTACTGCGCCCTCTTATCTTTTCTGGCGCTGCCCGCAGCCTGAGCTGCGCGTCCCCCGCAACTGGTTCGAGGCCCTCGGTCGCTCATCGTGCAAAGTCGTCATCGGACCCCATGGCTCCGTAACTCCTCAGACTACGTTGGAAAAACTTAAGGCTGATGTAATTCTCCGCGGCGAACCGGACCAGACGCTCCCAGAGCTGGCTTCTCTCCCTTGGGATTTGATCGCAGGCTGCTGCTGGCGTGACGAGCAGGGGCGCTATCATGGGAGCCCAAGCCTCGGCGTTACGGATATGAAGCAGGTCGGGATGCTGGATTACTCCGACTATCCAGTAGAGCTGCACCATCATCTACATCACATCTTCCCCGGCAACGGTGCCGATCACCTGAAGCTCGGCGCGGAAGTAGAGTTCGCCCGCGGCTGCCCATACTCCTGCACCTTCTGCAACAAAACTCTATTCCGCAATAAGTTCCGAGAGCGCCCATTGCCGGCTGTTCTCGATGAGATCGACCAGCTCGTCGCTCGGGGCGTCGATTACATCTACTTCATCGACGAGATCTTTGGCGTGGGCAAGCAGGTCCGCACTCTTCTGGAGGAGATAGCAAAGCGCCCCGTGTCCATTGGCTTTCAGACCAGGATTGACCTATGGACAGAAGAAAGCCTTGAGCTTCTTGGTCGAGCTCACTGCGTCTCCTTCGAATGCGGCATCGAGTCCATCAGTGAGGAGGGTCGTGACGAGTTGAACAAGAATTGTCGCTTCACCACCGAACGCATCGAAGCCCTGCTGGTGCAAGCGCGGCGGCATATCCCATGGGTGCAAGCAAACCTTATAGAGACAACAAAAGATGATCCCGCAGAGGTCCGCCGGTTCCAGAGATATTTGAAGGATCATGGCGTCTGGGTAAGCGAGCCGGTTCCGATGTTTCCCTTCCCCGGCAGCCCGCTATACTTGCAAACCTTTCATGCGCAGCCCGACGAACAGGCATGGGAGCGGGCACATTCCTTCTACCTGCAGCAATTCGCAGACAGAGGTTATAGCGACATCCAGGAACAGCATCCGCTGTCGCTCGCGGAGTTGGAATGCGTCTCTTAATCACGACCGACACGATCGGAGGTGTCTGGACTTTTTCTATAGAACTGGCGCGAGAGCTTCTCGATCGCGGTTGCGCGATCGCACTGGTCAGCTTTGGACGAAAGCCGTCAGCTACTCAGCAGCGAACCTGCGACGCTCTAGCAGCACGGTTTCCTGAACGCTTCCTCTAGGTCCCATCGGATATTCCACTCGAATGGATGGAGGCGAATGGCTCTGTATTCGAGAAAGCTGCGCCCCTATTGAGCCGTATCGCTAAAGAATTCGAAGTAGACCTCCTGCATAGCAACCAGCTTTGCTTCGGAGCACTCAATCTG